>DATBQV010000183.1:0-2356 GCA_036560625.1 Gemmatimonadales bacterium | reverse complement strand
ATGCCGTCGTGCACCTCGGCGATGGCGTTCGGATTGACGAAGGTGGCCGTGCCGACCTGCACCGCGGCGCACCCGGCGACGAGGAACTCGAGCGCATCCTCGGCCCGCGAGATGCCTCCGACGCCGATCACCGGGATGCGCACCGCGCGCGCCGCCTGGTGTGCAAGGTGAACCGCGAGCGGCCGGATGGCCGGGCCGGAGAGGCCGCCGGTCCGAAAGCTCAACCGAGGCTTGTAGTCGTTCAGGTCGATCGACATGCCCACGAAGGTGTTGATCGCGCACAGGGCGTCGGCGCCCGCGGCCTCGACCGCGCGCGCGATCACGCCTATGTCGGTCACCATCGGAGTGAGCTTCACCCACACCGGTAAGCGGGTCCGCTTGCGCACCGCTTCGGTCACCGCCGACGCTGCACGCGGGTCGTTGCCGAAATAGAGGCCGCCCTGCTCGACGTTCGGGCAGGAGATGTTGATCTCGAAGCCCGCCACTCCAGGCACACCGTCCAGGCGGGCGGCGAGCTCTCCGTATTCCGCCGCCGACTCCCCATTGATGTTGACGAGCACCGGGAAATCCCACTCCGCCCACTTCGGCGCGTAGTCCCGGATGAGCGCCTCGACGCCCGGACCCTGGAGCCCGATCGCGTTGAGCATCCCGCTGGGGGTCTCAGCAATGCGCGGCGGTGGCGTGCCGTCTCGCGGCCGCAGGAAGATGCCCTTCGAGACCATGCCTCCGAGGGCCCTGCGTTCGAGCAGCGGCACCTCCGTCCCGTAGCCAAATGTTCCGGACGCGGCCAGCACCGGGCCGCGCAGCTTCAGTTCGCCAATGGCAACAGCCATGTCCACGTCTAATTGCGCCCCGCGCGCGCCCGGCCGCTCACGCGCTCACCGCATATGGCAGATGCGATGGGAGGGATGCCCAGTCGACCGCAGCCGCCCGATACACCGGGCCCTCTTTGCATGCGCGGTCATATCCGCCTCGCGCCAGTGGGACTGCGCAGCCCAGGCACACGCCGGTACCGCAGCCCATGTAGGTCTCGACCGCGACCTGTGCTTCCGGCCACCTTGCCGCAACGGCGGCCAGCATCCGGTTGGGCCCGCACGCCAGGACGAGGTCGGCGTCCGGAGCCGCCGCCACGGCCGTTCCCTTCGCTCCCTTCGAGCCGTCGTCAGTTGCCCATACGATGTCGTCCCCGTCGGTCTCGGAGCACAGGTCTTGGGAGGTGCGGGCGCCGTGGACCCAGGTGACCCGAATCCCAAGAGACGCCGCCTGTCTCGCCGCCAGCCTCATCGACGCGACCCCCAGCCCGCCGCTGACCAGGACCGCCGTGCGGGGCCCGGCGCCGATCTCGAATCCATGCCCGAGCGGACCGAGGCAGCTGACTCGATCGTCCTGTGCCATCGCGAGCAGCTGAGCGGTGCCGATGCCGACCGCTTTCAAGACGATCTCGATCCGCTCGCCGTCGACTCGATAGACCGAGAAAGGCCGGCGAAGCAGCGGACCCGGTGACCAGCCAATGTTCACGAACTGACCTGGCAGCACGGAAGATGCAATCTCACGGGCGTCCATGGTGATCACGTACATGTCGCGGGCAACCAGGCGCTTGCCGGTGATTCGTGCGTCCACGAGGAACACTAGCCCCGTCCCCCCACCCGGCTCTTCCAGCCGACCGCCCCGGCCGGCGGTGAGGTGAAATCAGACAGGAACACCTTTTCTCCACTCTTCGATCGTGCGGACCTCCATGTCGCGCGAGGCGGCGACGGCGGACTCGAGCAGCGCGGTCGCCGTGTCGAGCGAGGTCAGGCAGGGAATGCGGCGCTCGACGGCCGCGCGCCGGATTTCAAAACCGTCTTTGAACACCGGTCCGCCCACCTCGTCCGGTTCCGCGTAGATGTTCGACATCGTGTTGAGGACGAGGTCCACCTGGCCCTGCGTGATGATGTCGACCACCGTCGGACCCGCCTCCCCGATCTTCGCGACGACCCGCGGTGAGAATCCCGCCTGGCGCAGCGCGCGGGCCGTGCCGTCGGTCGCCACCAGCGACCAGCCCATCTCGACCAGGCGCGAGACGATCGGAAAGAGTTCTGGCTTGTCCACATCCGCGATGGTGAGAAGGGCCGTGCCTCCCCTTTCGATCTGCATGCCGGACGCGGCAAATGCTTTCCGGAGAGCCTCGTTCAACGTGCCGGCGATGCCGATCGCCTCGCCCGTGGATTTCATCTCCGGCCCGAGATACGAGTCGACCGCCGGCAGCTTGTTCATCGAGAAGACCGGCGCCTTGACCGCCACGAGGTCTCGCGCGGGCACGAGGCCGGTCGACCAACCCATGTCGGCGAGCTTTTCTCCGAGCATCACGCGCGTG
>DATBQV010000182.1:0-6795 GCA_036560625.1 Gemmatimonadales bacterium | reverse complement strand
GAGTCGGAGAACCGGGATGCGCTGCTGGCGAGCGAGGTTCTCGAGCCGATGCAGGATACGCTTCCCGATGCCGAGGCCGCGGGCGGATGCGCCGACCCACATGCGCTTGATCTCGCCATGGTCTGCCAGGCACTTGAGGGCGCCGCAGCCCACCGGCTCACCATGCAGCGTCGCCAGGACGAAGAACCCATGCGGCGGCGTGAGCTCGGCCGCGGCCGCGGAGATGCTGCGCGCCGGATCGAACCCGGCGTCGAAGCGCTCGGCCAACTCCTCGAAATAGCGGGCCAGGCAATACTGCGCCGCCGGGGTTTCGGGGCTCTCGACGTCCACGCGCACAGCGCTGGCGAGCAGCAGACGCTCCACCGTCCCCATGGCCGATGCGAGGGCGGTGCGCTGGGTCTCGGTGAGCCGGTCGAGCAGCGCCGTGGCGGCCTCGTCCGAGAGCCGGTTCAGCAGCGCCAGCTCCTTGCGGCCGGTCTTCGTGAGTGTCACGACACGGACCCGCGCGTCGCCCGACGATGGGCCGGTGCGGATCAGGCCCTCGGTCTCGAGGCCCCGGAGCAGTCGGCTCGCGTAGCCGGAGTCGAGGTCCAGACGGGCGCGCAGCCGGCGGACCTCAACGCCGTCGGGACCGATCTCGAAGAGGAGGCGGGACGCGCCAAGCGAGCGGTCGCGGCCGAGGAAGTGACCTTCGAGCGCGCCGATCTGGTGGGTGACGGTGCGATTGAAGCTGCGGATCTGGGCGACGGCGTCCATTCTCTGACATTAGTCAGAGATTACTGGGGAGGCAAGCCTATTGGAGTGGGAGCTTCATCAGCGGCTGTCCGAGCCACACTTCGCCGCGCGTTCCCGCCTGCGCCGAGCGCGGGACGACGTGCAGCGGGGCCGCTCCCAGGGAGCGGGGCGGGGTGACCGCCCACCCTTGCGCCAGGGCCGCCACCCTCGGGTCCGTCGTTCGCAACCGCCCGAAGATAATCCGGAAGGAATCGGGATGAATGCGCGCCGCCTCGAGAATCGAGAACCGCGAGTCGGTCTTCCGGAGGCTCGGGCTCGCCGCCGCGATGGCGCCAAGGATCCGTGCCCCTCGCTCGCGGTCCTGCGGGCCGGTCGAATCGTGTGCGGCTCGAAGCGTGAGAACAGCGGTTGCGATCGCGATCGTGTCATTCTCCCAAAGGATGGGCTGCCCCGGTGTGGCGACGGGGTCAAGCGCAGCGAGTCGCCCGAAACCGTCAAGCAAACTCGTTGCCGCCTTTGCTTCCCCCACGTGGTGCCGGACATACAAGAGGGCTGCAAGCGCGATCGGCACCGCGACGATACCGAGGGCAAGGGGCACGATCCACGGCAGGAGCCAGACCTGCCACCACTTCGGACGCGTGCTGGCCAACCGAGGATCGAGCCGCAAGTCGCCATCACCCATCAGGCGGGCGACCGAAGCGTTCCGGTTGCGGCGTCCAATTCGAACGTGCGCCGCACATCGCCGGGATCCGTGGCCAGCCGACTCTGCACCCGAACTCCATCTATCGACGCGGAGGTCACCTCGAGGTCATCGTCTCCGAGGCGATCGTGCCTCCAGGCGATCCCCTCGAGCCCATAGGCGACCAGCCGCTGGAAATCCCGCAGAAGCACGAGCGGCAGGAAGCGCTCGATGATGAGGTAGAGCATGGGTCCGAGTCGGCTACGCGCGCCGGGGTCGGCGAGGCTTCTTGCGCCGCGCGGCCGCCAGGGCGCCCTCGACCCAGGGTCGCAGCGCCTCCGGATCGTCCAAGAGACCCTCGGGCACGGCGTAGTATTGCATGGCCTCGCTGTCGGCCCCCATCGGGCGGAACGGGCCCATCCCCCGCGCCTCGAAGTCCGGCCGGTTCGTGTCGTCGACCTTGAAGTAGACCGTGTCGTCGTCGATCAAGGCGAAGAAGAGCTGCCCGCTGTAGATCCCCACGCCACCGAACATGGCTCGGCCCCGCACGCTGGTCGTCGTGCGGGCGAGCTGGTCGAGGACGAAGGTCCGAAAGCTGGGACGAACGCTCATCTCGGGCTTTACGCCTTCCGGCGCAGATCGGCGATCCGGGCCTTCACCAGGCGCTTCACGAGCGCCGCCGGCGGGGACTTCGATAGCGGAAATCGGATCGTCCCCTTCGACATCTCGTAACCTTTGAGATCGGCCGCGTGCGCGCGCCTGATTGCGGCGGTCATCGGATACAGGCTGCTGTGGTGCTTCCAGGCGGCGTACCAGACGAGCGGCCGCCCCTCGAGGCGGAACCCGGGAATCCCGTAGCTGAATCCCTCTACCGCGCCGGGGGCCGCCGAGCGGATCGCGTCGCGTAGCTTGCGGAGGTGCCGCCGGGCATCCGGAGCCAGGGACGCGAAGCAGGCGCGCACCTGGTCCCGGGCGCGCGCGCGGCGCTGTGCCATGCGTTCGGGACTCGGAGCTTTCCGGGACATCATCACAGCGACGGACGACCCCGACCCCGCCTACCTCCGCTGGTAGACATCGGTGTTGAGGTACTTGAGGCCCGAGTCGGCCAGGAGCGTGACCACGGTGGCGCCGGGGCCCAGCCGCTCCGCGATCCGAATCGCCGCGACGACGTTGGCGCCGGACGACGTCCCCGCGAAGAGACCTTCCTCCCGCGCCAGACGCCGCGCCATGGCCTTCGCGTCATCGGTGGCGACCGGCACGATGTCGTCCACGAGCGACGGTTCCCAGAGCGGGGGCGTATACCCGATCCCGACGCCCTCGATCTTGTGCGGCCCGGGCGGACCGCCAAGCAACACCGATGACTCCGCCGGCTCGACGACGGCGATTCTGACGCTCGGCTTGTAGCGCTTGAGCACGGTGGCGACCCCGCGCGACGACGCGGCGGTCCCCACGCAATGGACGAAGGCGCCGACCCCTCCTTCGGTCTGCGTCCAGATCTCCTCGCCCAACCCGTAGTAGCCCGCGATGCTGTCGACGTTCTTGAGCTGGTCGGTCCAGTACGTGTGCGGGGCCTGGCTCAGCACACGGGCGGCCTCGATCATGTCGAGGATCAGCTTCCTGGTGGTACGACCGCCTTCGCTGGGCACGAGCGTCAGCTCGGCGCCCAATGCCGCCATCTGATCCAGCTTCTCCCGGCTGAACGCATCCGAGCTGACGATCTTGATGGGGTAGCCCTTGGCGGCGCAGACCAGGGCCAACGACGCGCCCGTGCTGCCGCCGGTGTACTCGACGACGGTGTCGCCGGGCTTGAGGCGACCGTCCTCCTCCGCTCGCGAAATCACGGCATGCGCCATCCGGTCCTTGAGGCTGCCGGTGGGGTTCTCCCACTCCAGCTTCACGAGGATATCGGCGCATCCGGGCGGCACGACCTTGCGCAGCCGGACCAGCGACGTGTTCCCGATGGCGTGGAGCAGGTCCTCTGCGCGATCGCTCATTGGCGAACTCATGCGAGGTGGGCGCCGTGTTCGTCGAGGAGCGTCCGGAACACAGACCGGTGGCAGCGAGACTCGTCGGCGCAATCGCGACCCATCTCGCCTCGATATCGCCGCACGAACGTGGCCCATTGGCGGAGACCCTCACCGCGGCGCCGAGGAGTGCCGAGCCGAACGATGCGGACGGCCATGTCAGGCGTCCGCCTTCTTCGCGACGTAGCAGAACCGCGACAGCCTGCGCTCGATCGACAGTGTGCGCACGCAGGCGAGAAACCGCTGAAGCCCCTCGAAGTTCCCCGCGCCCTCCCGGGCCATCAGTGCGTCTCGATGCGCGGTGCGGGCGTCATGCCAGCGTCGCGACACGAGCGCAGCGTTCTCCGTCACGTCGTGCACCGCGAGCAGGTCGAAGCCGGCGTTTTGGATGAGCCGCTCGTTCTCGCCCGGCGGGGCGAACAGGTAGAATCCGATGGAGCTGCGAATCGCCAGCTCCTCGTGCGAGACGATCCCCGTCAGTATCATCGCGTCGGTGAACAGCATCCTCGCCCCCGGCCGAAGCACGCGGTGCCAGTCGCGGAGCACCGAGAGGCGCTGCCCGATATGGCAGATGGCGTCGTTGGATACCACCGCGTCGAAGCTCGCCGGGGGAAACGGAAGGGGCGGGCTCGCGTCCACGCACCGAAACTGCACCCGCTCGGCTAGCCCTCGTGCGTCGGCCAGGCGGCCGGCGTTGCGCACGCCGTGCTGGTTGATGTCAACGCCGGTCACGCGACACCCACGAGACCGGGCCAGGTAGACGGCCGGGCCGCCGGACCCGCTCCCGACTTCCAGCACCTCCGACGCAGCGGTGATGCCCAGATAGTCCGCGAACGTGAGCCACTCGTCGGCCGTGAGCCAACTGCTTTGACCGAGGTCCTCTCCGTACGCAGCCTTCCGGACCGAGGCCTCCGCCTCGCTCGCGAAATCGCCGTACACGTTGTTATACCGATCGACGGGCGAAGACATGGGACCTCCCGGGGCGTCCTCCCGCTACGATCGCCGCGGCCGCCGGCGCATGAGCGCGATCAGCGCGACGAGCGAGAGCACGAGGAGAAGCGGGTAGATCGCCAGCAGGTCCAGCCGGATGTTGCACTCGCCGCTACAGAGCCAGCGGAGACGCATCCCGGTCTCATAGGCGCTGTACGCCAACCATGCGACCGCGGCCACCGCGCTGGTGGGGCGCCGGGACACCCAGTACCCGGCCAGGAAGAGCCCGCCGATCACTGCGGCGAGGGCTGGATGCTCGACGAAGAGTCCCATTACTCCCGCGGGACGGGCGGTGGCAGCGGAGGGGGTGACCCCGCCGGGAGAGCGAGCCGCGCGGTGATGCCTTCCATTTGCCGCCCGCGCAACCGCGCCCAGCCCGGCAGCCGGAAGACGCCGTTCGCGAACATGCCAACGCCGGCGGCGGCGAGAAACACGATCCCCGGCACCGCATGGACCAGGCTACCACCGAACACACCCGCCACCGCAACGGCCGCGGAGATTCCAAGGACGACGAGCCCCATCCCCATCGAGGCGCGGGCATTGCCATTGAGGGTTCCGAGCCGAAGGCGGTGACCGCCCGGCGTCGGCTCGAGCAGGGCGTGGAGATTTCCGTTGGTCCACTGGCGCAGCGAGCCTTGGGACCGCACGGTCCCGCGGGCGTTGAAGATCTCCCGCAGCTCCACCACGAGGTGTTCCCATTCCTCTTCCGAGAGCCACCGGTTGAGGGCGACAGTGCGCTCGACCCCGATCGGCAGGCCGAGGAATCTTCGTGATACCGCCTGTCCGCGGAGATCGAGGGACTGGGCGGCTTGGGCGACCGCGTCCGGCGCAATGCCGACCTCCCGGCCGATCTCCTGAAGCTCGGCAAGCGTCAAACCCTGGTCATGGGGCGGGTGGAGCGGAGGTGGCTGCGGGCACTCGGCGGCGGTGAGGAAGATCGCCGCGACCTCCTCGTCGTTGTAGCGTCGGGGGTCGGTCATGGTCGTCCAAGATCGCTGCGAGGGCGGTCCGGGGCAAATTGCGCGCAAGAAACGGATAGCTCGTTTGCGGCCGCCCGGCTAGCGTGCTCTTGTCTCGACCACAGGAGAACCGAAGTGCCGTTTCGTATCGCCGGCATCCCGAGCAGCCTGGCGGCCGATGTGCGCCAGACGCTGCGGTCGCCCCAATACGGCCATCCCGCCCACAAGGAAACCGCGAGCGGCTACGGCCCGTGCCGGCTCTGCCTCCGCACCTTCGATGAGGGGGTTGAGGAGCGGATCCTCTTCACGTATCAGCCGTTCAGCGACCCCGCGAGCGTACCGGCTCCCGGGCCGGTCTTCATCCACGCGGTCCCGTGCGAGCGCTACGACGCGCCGGCGCTGCCGCCGGACTTCCGATCGATCCCGCTGCTGTTCGAGGCGTACGGCGCCGGCGGCGAGCCGCTCGGCCGCGAGCGGGTGCGGGCGCCCGAGCCGGAGGAGGTGCTCGAACGCCTCTTCGCCGCGACCGACGCCGAGTATGTGCATATCCGCAATGCGGAGGCGGGATGCTTCATGGCCCGCGTCGATCGGTCCTAGCGCAGCCTACACCGCGCGGGGCTAGTGACTTCCGGCGCTCGCGATCGTCCGGCGCGCCGTGGCGAGCTGCGTCCGCAGCTGCGGGACAGCGCCGGCGGTGACCGGATTCGCGGCGAGCTTGGCGAGCGCGAGATCCACGGCGTCCAACCCGAGGTTCGTCCCGAACCGGGTCGACACCTGGCTCAAGGCGCTCTGGAAGTTGGGATCGGACGCCAGCTCGGTCTCACCCAGCGCCTGCGCCTTGGCGATGATGTCGGACAGGACGACCACCGCCCGCTTGGCATTCTCGGGCGAGGCGAGGTCCTTCGAGCTGGTGAACTGCGCGACCTCCGGGAGGCTCGTGGCGAAGCGCTGGAGCGCCACGGCCTGCTAGCGCGTTGCGCGGGTGGTCCTGATGCATGACTGCCTGCGCGGCACCCATGATCGCGAACGGCGCCATGGCGGCGTGGGTCAGCACCGGCCCACCCGAGACGACGCCGGCCAGCGGCAGGCCGACCAGCGCCAGGCCGCCCAGGCCGTGCACGAGGTGCAGCGCCTTGCCTTCGATCCCGAACACGAGCCGGACCAGGTCCCGCACGGGCGCGAAGCCGAAGCCCGCGGCCGCGACCAGGCTCGCGAGCGACGCGCCGGACTGGCCCTCCGCCTTGAAGTGGGCGTACGCCGCGAGGCAGCCGACGGCGATCAGCAGAAAGCCGGTGTGCAGGAGGATTCTGAGGGCGATTTTCATGATGAATGGGTGGTTACCGGCCCACGGTCAACTGGCTCTGGTACTCCACTTCGTCGAAATGCCCCCTGGACTGCGCGACCAGAC
>DATBQV010000181.1:0-6559 GCA_036560625.1 Gemmatimonadales bacterium | reverse complement strand
CTCGATCAGGGTGAAGCCCTTCCGGTCCGACATAATTCCTCCGAGTGACGTGGCCCGCGAGCTGACTGAGTGACGCGTGGGATGGAGATTGGCAGACCACGTGCCACTTGCGGGACCGTCCGGGATAAGCTGGCGGACAGTGCATACTTAGCAAAATGATGCAGGGTTCTCGCGAACTGGTTTCAAACGCTTGTTCTCGGGAATCTGCAACGGGCACGCGCACAAAGGGTTGCAGGGATTGCCAAACCTTGCGCGCGACCAGCCTGAAGACGTGACGCGGTGCTGGTGGAGAGGTGATGCAGCTGGAGGAGCGGATCGGGTCGTCGAAGTCGGCGTTCACCGAATTTCGACTCGCGGTTCGTTCATGATGCCCGGGGCAGGACTCGAACCTGCACGGCCAGTGGCCGAGGGATTTTAAGTCCCTCGCGTCTACCAGTTTCGCCACCCGGGCGGCCGCACCAATATACCGGTCGCCGGGGACTTCCGGGCGCCGGACCAAACGATACCTTGTCATGAGTTCCCCCTCCGCCACGAGGTTTCTCATGGCAACGTCACGCGTCACCGGGCTCGTCGCCGTGGCTCTGCTCACCAGCGTCGTCGCGGCGAGCGGCCAGCAGGTGTCGGCCTCCAAGAACCGCGACCGAAACGTGATTACCACCGAAGAGGTCGAGAGCGCGCAGGTGAACAACGCTTACCAGGTGATCGAGCGCATACGGCCGGAGTTCCTCCGGCGCATGACCCGCCACCAGACGCTCGGCGCCGGCGCGACGGGCCGATTGTCCGGCTCGCGCGGGCAGAGCGGAGGCGCCGGTATGAGCGGCGGCGGCGACGTTCCGACACCCGGCGGCACGGACCCGGGATACAGTCAGCCCGCGCCGGCTCAGACCGCGGCGGTGTTCGTCGACGGCACGCAGATGGGCGGATTGGACGAGCTCCAGCAAGTGGCGTCGAACATGATCGAGGAGATCCGGTTCCTGAGCGGCACCGACGCCCAGACCAAGTACGGTCCCCGGTTCTCGGACGGCGTCATCGAAGTGAAGCTGAAGAACCACTGAGTGGGGCACTGCCGCCGGGCCCTGCTCGCCGGGGCCCTGTTCCTGCCCGCCGTCGCCGCTGCGCAGTTCGCACCCGTCGGCGTGCCCCGCGGCCTGGTGCGGCTCGACCTCGGCGGCGCGCTGGAGAGCACGGATCGCCGCTATTTCGACGGCGCGCTCGAGGACTTCGCGGCCGATCTCTCGAGTCCCGCGCTCGGCAGCGATCGCATCCCCGGCCTCAACGACGCCGACGTGCGCCTCACCCGGATCACCGGCGACGCCTCGGCCCGCCTCGACCTCGGCAGCCTCTCCGCCACGGCGCAGGGCACCAGGACGGTCGGCGTGATCGGGCTGGCGGTCGGCGTCACATCCCACCTCACTCTGTTTGCTCGCCTCCCGCTCGCCCGCGCGAGCGTCACGACCCGCCTCACGCTCGACAGCACGTCCGGTAATGCCGGGTTCAACCCCGCCGATCCGGTTTTCGGAACGGCGGCGGGCGCGACCCAGACCGCGGCGTTCTTTCAGCAGTTCGGTACCGCGCTCCAGAGTCTCGCGACCCGGCTCCAGGCGGGCGTGTACGACGGCGATCCCAGCCTCCGGGCGCTCGCGCAGGCCACGCTCACCTCCGGCACGTCGCTCCGGAACGATCTCTTCGGTCTGCTGGCCGACCCCGCGACCTCGGCGGCGTTCGCGCCGACCGCCACGAGCCAGCTCGGCGCGGCCGTCAGTGCCAAGCTCCAAGCCCTCCAGGCCACGCTCGCGGGCTCGCTCGGCGTCGCTGGGTTCGCGAGCGCCCCTGCCTTGCCCACGACCCGCGCGAGCCAGGGCGACTTCACCAACTATCTGACGAACCCCAGCGGCCCGATCGTCGGCCGGCTCGACTCGCTGCCGCTCTCCCAGCGCGGCGACGCCGAGGTCGGGGGCGTGTGGACCCTGGTCGACCGGTGGAACGACGATGCCCACGGGACCGGTCTGCGCGTCGCGGTGAGCGCGCTCGCCCGCCTCGGCACGGGCTTTCCTCCGAGACCGAACTACTTCGTCGACCTCGGCACGGGGACGGGACACGGAGCGTTCGGCGGCACCGTCACCGCCGACATCGGCTTCGGCCGGCTGGCCGCGCGGCTCACGGGAGGCTATCTCCATCAGCTCGCCGGCAACCAGGTGGTTCGGCTGACGCCACCGGATCAGCCGTTCGCGCCGTTCACGCAGATCGTAACGGTCCGGGTGGACCCGGGGAGCGTCTTCACCATCGGCGCGCACCCGCTGCTCCGGCTCCTGCCCTCGTTCGGCATCCACGTCGGCGTGGACTACTGGCGGCAGAGCAGCGAGCAGGTAGCGTACGCCAGCCCGGCGGATTCGATCCCGGGAATCCCGGCATCGGTGCTCGCCGTCGATTCGCGCATCGGCGTTACGACCTTCTCGGCCGGCGTCACCTACTCCCGGTCGGCGACCGCCAAGCCCGGGTTCGCCGGGCTCCCGCTCGACGCCAACTGGACGTTCGAGCAGGTGATCGCGGGCAGCGGGGGCCGAGTCCTGAAGACCCAGGCCGTGCGGGCGGGCCTCAGGCTCTACTACCGACTCTTCAAGTGAGGAATCGCCGGATGCGGCACGGGACCGGACGGGTGCTGATGCTCGCCGTTGGGATCGCGATCGCGTGGTCGCCGGCGAGCGCGCAGGACACGTCGAGCGCCAGGCTCCAGGCATTCTCCGAACGATTCTGGGGCTGGCGCGCGGCAAACCAGCCGGCGTCGGGGGACGACATCCCGCGCATCGAGCGGCCGGCGGGGTGGGTTCCGGACTGGTCTCCAGCCGCAGTAGGCGCACGGCGGGATCGGCTGCGGCAGCTGGAGCGGGAGTGGCACGGCATCGACACCACCGGCTGGGCCCGGCCGGCGCAGGTGGACTACCGCCTGCTCGGCTCCGCGATCGCACGGGTGCGTTGGGAGCTGGACATCGTTCGCGCGTGGCGCCGGAACCCGATGTTCTATCTCGAGCAGACGGTCGGGGTGCTGCACCGCGATCTCCTCCGGGCTCCGCCGTTCGACGCCGCGCGGACGACCGAGATCGTGCGGCGGCTGGAGCGGGTGCCTCGGACCCTCGACGAAGGCAACGCCAATCTCAGCGAGGCCGTGGGGCCGTTCGCCGCGCTCGCGATCGATGCGTTGGCGGGCATCGGCCCCAAGCTCGACAGTGTGGCGCGGGCGCTCGGACCCGTCCTCGAGGGACCGGATGCGGCTCGCTTTCCCGTCGCCGCCAAGGCGGCCGCGAAGGCGCTCGATGCATATCGGGGCTGGCTCACCCAGAAACTTCCCTCGCTGCCGGCGCAGACCGCGGTGGGGCGAGACGCATACGTCGGCTTCCTGCGCACCGTGGCGCTGGTGCCGTTCGCCCCGGAGGAGCTGGTCGCGATGGCCCGGCAGGACTGGGCACGCTCCGTCGCGTTCGAGACCTATGAACGCGAGCGCAACGTGGCGCTGCCGCAGCTCGAGCTGTTTCCGTCGCTCGACGCGCAGCTCGCGCGGGCAGCCGCGGACGAAGCCCGGATCCGGACCTTCCTCAGAGAGAAGGGCATTCTCACCGTACCGGACTGGCTCCGGCACTACCGCACGGCCCCGCTGCCGGCCTACCTCGTCCCGATCGGCGACTGGGGCGTGGACGACGATCTCACCTCGGCCACCCGGCTCGCCGAAGACGGCACCAGCTACCGCCCGCCGCCGTCACCGAGCCTTCCCTACTTCTACCTTGCGTCCGCCAAAGACCCGCGGCCCCTCATGGTGCACGAGGGCGTGCCGGGTCACTACCTGCAGCTGGCGCTGGCGTGGGCGCACGAGGACCCGATCCGACGCCACTACTACGACTCGAACTCGAACGAGGGGATCGGCTTCTACGCGGAAGAGATGATGCGGGAGGCCGGCCTGTTCGACGACCGGCCAAGGGTGCGGGAAATCATCTACAACTTCATGCGACTCCGGGCCCTCCGGGTCGAGGTGGACGTGAAGCTCGCGACCGGCGAGTTCACGATTCCGCAGGCCGCGACCTATCTGAGGACGACCGTCCCCATGGACTCGGCGACCGCGATCAGCGAGGCCGCGTTCTTCGCGTCGGGCCCGGGCCAGGCGATCACCTACGAGACCGGCAAGCTCCAGATTCTGGCGTTCCTGACGGACGCCCGGCTCCGGCAAGGCGACGCCTTCTCGCTCCGCGCGTTCCACGACTTCGTCTGGAAAAACGGCAACGTGCCGATCGCGCTCCAGCGCTGGGAGCTGCTCGGCCTGGACGACGAGATCCGGTTGCTCAGCGGCGAGTGACGCCGGCGCTCACACGTACGAGAGCCACGCGTCCTTGCGCCTTGCCTTGAGACCGGCGAACCACCGGCAGAGCGGATAGAGGGCCAGCACCACCCCGATCCACACGGCGTAGACGACGCCCAGACTAAACCCGAAGTTCCGGGGGAATGCCCAGAACCCGTTCAGCAGCGTGCTCGGCGGCACCTGCCGCGACAGCGCCGCGGCACCGAGCACGAGTGTGTGGATCAGATAGATGTGCAGGATGTAGTAGAAGAACGGCACGCGACCGTACACCACGAAGAACCGGACGACGGGCCCCGATGCGCGGTCGACCAGCGCCAGGAGCGTGATCGAGGGGCCCAGCGTCATGAGCAGATACAGCAGGGACGGCGGATACTTGGTGGTGTTGAGGAACGACAGCACCGTGTAGACGGGATCCGGTTGCGCCGACCACGGCGCCGGATCGCCGTAGAGGTTGAGCCAGCGTAGCGCGATAAACGCCGCGGTGAGCGCCAGGCCGAGGCGCAGCAGGATCCGCCGCCGCTCGTGCGGCGGGCGGCGCACGAGCGCCCCGAACGCGTACCCTGCCGCCATCACACCGACCCAGGGAATCAACGGATACACAACCGGGAGGTTCTGGACGTGGAGCAGGCTCCAGGTCCAGTCCCAGGCCGTCGCGTCCGGAGAGTACCGACCGCCGACCGCGAGCGGCCGGACGTGAATGCCGTCGAGGAGGTTATGGCCGGCAATCATGACCAGCGCGATGGTGGCCACGACGCGGAGCGGCAGCCAGGCAAGCGCCCCCAGTGCCACCATCGACCACCCGATCACCCAGATGACCTGAAGCCCGATGAAGCTCCAGGTGAAGTTGAAGGTCCAGCCCACCGTCACCAGCGTCAGCTCGACCACCACCAGCCAGAGCCCGCGTGTCACCAGGAAGCGGGATAGCTCCGCGCGGCTGCGGCCGCGGGCGGCCCACAGGTACGCGCCGGTGCCCGCGAGAAAGACGAACGTGGGCGCGCAGAAGTGGGTGATCCAGCGGGTGAGGAACAGCACCGGCGTGGTGCGGGTGAGATCGGTCGGGTCGAACAGGCGGGCGTCGAGGTGGAAGTAGTCGCGCACGTGATCGAGCGCCATGATCACCATGACCAGGCCGCGCACGAAGTCGATCGAGTCGAGCCGGGGCCGCGCGCTCGCCGCGGGGGCTGAAGGCGCCGCGGGTGCCGTCTGGTACGTCGGTGTCGCGGTCGCCATGACGCCTCCTGGACTTACGTCGATCGACCCGCTTTCGGGCGGGTCAGCAGCGCCTGCGCGTGCCGGCGAGCTTCCCGGCCGTCGGCGTCGCCGAGCATGCGGGCCAGCTCGCCCACACGGTCCTCACCGTGGATCTGCGCGACGTCGCTCGTCGCCATGCCCGCGCGGGTGACCTTGGTGACGACCAAGTGCCGGTCGGCCCGCGCGGCGATCTGCGGCAGGTGGGTGATCACCAGCACCTGCCGCCGCGCGGCCACGTCGGCGAGCGCGCTGCCGACCTGCGTGCCGACCTCTCCGCCGATCCCCTGATCCACTTCGTCGAACACCATCGTCGGAACCGCGTCGTGCCGAGCGAGCACCGACTTAAGGGCCAGCATCAGCCGGGACAGCTCGCCCCCGGACACGACCTTGGCCAGCGGCTTCGCATCGAGGCCGACATTGAGCCTGACGGTGAACGCGACGCTCTCGCGACCGTGACTGCCCGTCTCGTCGAGCGGGTTGAGATCCACGCTCAGCCGCCCGCCGGGCAGGCCCAGATCGGGGAGCATGCGGCTCACCGTGCGTGCCAGACGCTCGCCACCCTCGCGTCGTTTGGCCGTGAGCGCGTCGGCCGCCGCCCGAAGCGCCGCTTCCGCCCCCGTTCGGCGGGCCGCGAGCGCCCGCAGATCAGTGTCCGCGGTGTCGAGCAGGTCCAACTCTTCGCCAGCTTGCTTCCGGGTCTCCAACACTACGGCAAGGGAGCCGCCGTGTTTCTGGGTGAGCCGGAAGATGGTGTCGCGCCGCTGCTCAACCTCCGCGAGCCGGGCCGGGTCTTCCTGCATGCCGTCCGCGTACCCCGAAGCGAGGCGAGCCAGCTCGCTGAGATTGGCGTACGCGCTGTCGAGCAGCTCACGCCAGGCGGCCACCGCCGGGTCGCCCTTCTCCAGCGCACCAAGGGCTCTGTCGGCCTGCGCCGCCGCGTGCAACGCGCTGCCCTCCTCGCCA
>DATBQV010000180.1:0-4687 GCA_036560625.1 Gemmatimonadales bacterium | reverse complement strand
GAGTGTCGAGGAGGCCCTCAAGACGGTTGGGCGCTCCCCGGTCGACCTGATCATCGCCGACGATGTGATGCAGCGGCTCAACGGCATCGATCTCCTGAAGCTGCTGGAGAAGGAGGGGCATCGGATTCCGGTCATCATCATGACCGGCTACTCGAGCATCGAGAACGCGGTCATCTCGATCAAGAGCGGCGCCATCGACTACCTGGTGAAGCCGATCCGGGCGGAGACGCTCGAGATCGCCGTGAGCCAGGCGCTGGAGGTCATCCGGCTGCGTCGGGAGAACGAGTCGTTCCGGACCGAGATCCGGAAGCTCCGCGCCACCCCCTCGCACTTCATCGACCATCTCCGCTTCGGCGCGGCCGAGCCGCCTGCGGCGGGCACGGGTGCGGGGACGGCAACGGGCGCCAGGCCGGCGAGCGGGGGAGCGGCAATAGAGATGCCGGTCCCGATGCCGGCGCCCGACGCGCCAGTGTTCAACCTCGACGAGATCGAGCGGCGGGCGATCGACCGCGCGCTCGTAGCCACCCGCGGCAACCGCACGCGAGCCGCCAAGCTGCTCGGCATCAGCGAGCGCACCCTCCGCAACAGACTCAACACGCCCAAGGTCGCCACGCCGGGAACTTGAGCTGGATGGCCGTTGCCTTTCCCTGCGATCCGCAGCTGGCGATCGCGGTCGGTCGGACTCAGGTCCCCGGCTCCTGCGCGAGGCGCGCCAGCCGGCTCCGCACCTCGCGCACGCCCGGCTGCAGCTCCGGATCGGCCGACTTCCAGAGGTCCACGAACTTCTCGTAGTATTGGGCCGCCTGCTTGCGGTCGTTGCGCGCTTCGTACAGCTCGCCCAGGCGCTTGTAGGTTGGCGCAAGCTCCTGGTAGTCCATCCTGTAGTTGAATATTCCACGAGTGTCCACGTAGCGCTGGTAGAGCACACGCGCCGAGTCGCTCTGGCCCTGCCGGTCGTAGATCGCCGCCATCTGCGGCAGACCACAAACGGCGCACGCCCCGGTTTGGTCGTAGGCGTCGCGATAGTCGCCGACCGCCTCCTGAAGCCGTCCCTCTGCCTCCGCCACCGAGCCGTAGGCCAGCCCCCGCCAGGGGATCGTCTTGCGAATCGGCTCGGACACCGCCGCTTCGTAATCCTTGAGATACCGACGCGCTTGCTCGGCCTTGCCGGCCTTGGCGTACACCTCCGCCAGCCGGAGATACGGGCGATCCGCGGGCGGTATCGAGTCCAGCGGGTGCTTGGTCAGCGCGGCCGACACCGCGGCGAGCGCATCCGCCGGGCGGTTGCGATACCGGATGTCCAGCATGGCCTGGTTGATCGCGCCGAGGATGTAGTCGCGCGGGAGGCCGCGGGCCTCGCCGGCGGCCATGAAGTCGCGGTGGCTCTGCGCCGCCTCGGCGAGCTTGCCTTGCGCCTCGGCTGATACGGCGAGCAGATCGCTGCTGGTGGCGAGCCACACCGGATTGGTGCGCGCGGCCTCCCGCAGCCGTCGGAGCACGCTGTCGGCCGCGGCATAGTCGCGCCGGGCAAGGGCGATGTTGGCCTCAAGGTCCAAGGGGCCGGGACTGCCCGGCGCGGCCTTCTTGAAACTGGCAAGTGTGGACTCGGCCGCGGCAACCCGACCCTGACCCACCTGGGCGTACGCCGCGTTCTGGAAGAACGTGGCGGAGCCGCCGATCCGCATCGCCCGCGTCGCCAGGCTCTCAGCCTCGGCGTAGTGCCGCTCCTTCATGTAGACAATGGCCAGGTTGTTCAGCGCGACGTCGTTGTCCGGATCGAGGCTCAGCACGGAGCGATACGCCGAGACGATCTTGGGCTCGTCGTAGTCGGCGTTCGTGTGGTAGTACGCGTCGGTAAGGTCGCGCTCGATATCCGGTAGGCGATTCCGGTTGGCGTACGCGTGTCGCGTGGCCTCGATCGACCGCGCGGACGAAAGTCTGGCGTTGTCCACGGTCACGGCAAGCTTCCGGTACGCCATCGCGAACCCGGTGTCGAGCGTGATCGCCTCCTCAAGCAGCGGAATTGCTTCGTCCCAGCGCTCATCGTTTTCGTAGCGCACCGCTTCGGTGTACTTCTTGAGTGCCGGCATCGAGGCCGTCGTCACCCGCTCGAGCGGGACGCTCTCGCGGATGGTCACCAGCGACTCGCCGATCCGCTCCCGGAGCTTGGCTGACAGCCGGTCGATCGCCTTGAGCAGCTCGCCCGGTCCGTCGGCCGTCTCGCGCACCGCCGTGAGCACCCGGCCGTCCGTGGCGTCGAGCAGGTTGGCGGAGAGCACGTAGCTGGTCCCCACCGGATCGATCTGCCCGGTCACCACCGCCTTGATAGCCGAGCGCTCGGCCACCTCCCGCGCGAGCGCGGGTGCGAGCGCCCCCCCGGCCGGCCGCTCCATGCGGCGCAGCGCGTCGGCGATCTCGGTTCCGTCCACCAGCTTCATCGACTGGGACTGCTGCAGATCCACCCTGAACGCCTCGGTGACCGACGGCCCGAGGGTCGAGTCCGACGCGCGGTTCTCGAAGTCGGCGAGGATCAGTCGATCATGGCTCTTGAGGACTCCCGAGGCCACCAGGGTTCCCACCGGACCGATTCCCAGCAGGCGCATCGCGGTATAGGCGCCCGCCACGACCGTGAGGCCGCCGAACGCAAGCGCGCCGCCGAGGATGGCCTTGCGCCAGGTGAGCAGCGTGGCGACGCCGGTCTCCGGCACCGCCGCCAGCATGGACGAGGTGCGGGCCACGGCCCGCCGCCGCTCGTTGAGCCCGGTGAACAGCATGATCGGGAGCCCGATCACGAGGAGCAGGCCGGCCCCCCACAGCACCCAATCGGGCAGACCCAGCCGGTATACAAGGAACGACACGATGGCCAGCACCAGAGCGGCCGCGATCGCGAACGCCACCATGACCCGAACCGGGTGCGCGCGCCGGATCGCGGCTTCCGTGGCCCCGGAGATGACCGGCTGGACTTGTGTCGGGGCCTGCTCGCCGCTCGGTGTGGTCGTGCCCTCGAGCGGCGCCACGAGATCCCCCGCGTTCTGCGGGCGCGCCTCCGGGCGCTTCTCCAGGCAGCGCATCACCAGGCTCGCCAGCGCCGGCGGGCAGCCGGGCGCGCGGCTGAGCAGCGGGTCGGGCGCCTGGGTGATATGCGCCGCCAGCACCTGCTGCGGCGAGCGACCGTCGAACGGTGTCCGCCCGGACAGCATCTCGTAGCCCATGATGCCCAGGGCGTAGATGTCCGCGCGATGATCGATCTTGGGATCGGCCACCGCCTGCTCCGGCGCCATGTAGGCCGGCGTGCCCAGCGTCATGCCGACGGTGGTGAGCCCCTCGCGATCCGTGGCGTCGCTCACTGCCTTCGCCACGCCGAAATCCATGACCATCGCGTGGCGGCCCGAGAGCATCACGTTCTCGGGCTTGATGTCCCGGTGCACGAGTCCCTGGGCATGCGCGTACGCCAGGGCGTCCGCGACCTCGCGCATGTAGCGGGCGGCGTCCGCGGCGGGCAGGGCGCCATCGCGCACCAATTTGGCGCGAAGCGTCTCGCCGTCCACGTACGGCATCACGTAATAGAGGAACCCGCCGGCCTCGCCGGAGTCGTGCAGGGGCAGGATGTGGGGGTGGGTGAGCTGGGCCGCGATCTCGATTTCCCTGAGGAAGCGCGCGCCGCCGATGGACTCGGCCAGCTCCGGCCGGAGCACCTTCACCGCCACGCGCCGCCGGTGCTTCAGGTCCTCGGCCAGGTAAACCGTGGCCATCCCGCCCTGGCCCAGCTCCCGCTCGATGCGGTAGCGGTCGGCCAATGCCGCGGCGAGGCGTGACGCCTGATCGGGCCGGCGCGCTTCGCTCATCTCAGGTCCCCGGCTCCTGCGCCAGCCGCGCGAGCCGGCCGCGCACTTCTTTCACGCCGGGCTGCAGCTCGGGGTCGGCGTCCTTCCATAGCGCCACGAACTGCTCGTAGTACTTCGCCGCGCGCTTCCGGTCGCCGCGCGCTTCGTACAGCTCCCCCAGCCGCTTCAAGCTGGGCGCGAGGGAGAAGCCGTAATTGAGGCGGTTCAGGGTCGGCGTCGTAATGAGCTGCTCGTACGCGGCGAGCGCCGAGTCGGGCTGCGCAATGCGATCGTAGACGCCACCCAGCTCATAGAGCCCGCAGATCCCGCACCCGCCCGACTCTTCATAGTATTTGCGATACGCGACGATGGCGTCGCGATGCCGTCCCTCTGCCTCGGCTACGTAGCCGGTCGCGAGATCGTAGCCGAAGTCGCCGGCGCGGAGCTGGGCGGGGATGCTCGTCTCGTACTCCTTCAGATAGCGCTTGGCCTGGTCCGGTTTGCCGGCGAGCGCGTACAGCCGCGCGAGATCGGTATACGGCCGATCGAGCGCCGCCATAGAGTTGAGCGGATGGCGGACCAGGACGGCGGTCAGCGCGGCGAGCCCCTCGGCGGGTCGGTTGCGGTAGCGGATATTGATCTCGGCGATGCCGGCAGTCGCGTTGAAGGCATCCTGGGGAGCACGCCGCGCCTCCCCGGAAGCGATCATCTCGTTGAGATAGCGCTCCGAGTCGGCCAGCTTGCCCCGTGTCCCCCGCAGCGTGGCAAGTGAGATGTCGGCATAGGACTGGAACAGCTGGCTCGCCTGCTGCTGCCGCTTCATCTCGACCATCTGACTGTCGGCGCCCACGATGTCGCCCTGG
>DATBQV010000179.1:0-6002 GCA_036560625.1 Gemmatimonadales bacterium | reverse complement strand
CGAAGAGCGTGTCACGGCGCGGGCGTACGCTCAGCTCGACCTCGGCATCGGCTTCCGGGGCACTCGCTTTGCGGTCGCGCAGTTCGGGGCTCCCCTGCTGGTCAAGGACTGGCGGTTTTCCGGCTTGCTGCTGGCGACGCGCGAGGCCCGCTACGGCTTCTTCGGGATCGGCAACGAGACCGCCTACAACAGCGCGAACGTCACCGACGCCGACCCGTTCTTCTACAAGGTCCAGCGAACGCGGTATCAGGCGCTCGTCGAGGTGACACGACGGATTACCGGGCCATTGCACGTAGCCCTCCAGGGCTCGGCGGAGTCGGCCAAGTTCGTGGCGCACGACGAAGGCACGTCAATCTTTCTCCAGACGATGGGCACCTCGCTGCAGCAGGATGACGCGTACCTGCGCGCCGCCCTGGTGCTCGACACCCGGGACACGGAATTCGACCCGCACCGCGGCGTGCTGCTCGAGGCCGGGTATCAGGTGGGGACCGGCGGGACCGGGTATGAGCGCGCCTACAGCGTGTTGCGCGGATGGACGGAGTTGCGGCAGGGAACGGTGTTGGCGGCGAGGCTGGCGGGGTCACAGCTCTACGGCACGCCGACGCTCGACGCCCGCTACATGATTCCCGGGTGGGAGCGCGCCATCCCGGTGCTCGGCGGCTCCTTTTCCTTCCGGGGGCTCGAGAGCGGACGGCTCGCCGGCAAGGGCGTGCTGCTGGGCAACCTCGAAGTGCGGCAGAACCTCATCTCGTTCGCCAACGTCGCCGGGCTCGTTCTGGTGGGGTTCGTGGATGCGGGGCGGGTCTTCGAGGACACGAAGTTCACGCTCACGACCGACGAAGTGAAAGTCGGCGGGGGCGCGGGGCTGGCGCTCCGCGTGCTCCGGACGACCGCCTTCACCTTGAGCCTGGCCCGCGGCCCGGATAAGACCCGGGTTGCATTCGGGTTCGGCTGGATGTTCTGACCGGACCGCTCAGGCCGCGAGGCGTGCCGTCTCGAGCACCTCGCGCAGCGTGGTTTCGCCGTGGTCCCGGGCGTACCACTTCCGCACGGATGGATACAGCTCTTCCTTCGGGACGCCGCGCGCCCGCTCGGCCATCACCCAGGTCTGCAGCGCCCGGGGCCGCGGGCCCCAGTGCCCCAGCTCGTTGAACTCCCGATCCAGCGCGATGACGATGGGAATAGACCGGGCCCCGTTCGTGAGGTAGCGGTCCATCACCTCCGGGTGCTCGTCGCGCCGCAGGATCCGCAGCTCGACTCCCGGCGCTGAGTCGGCCAGGCGCGCCAGCACCGGGATGGTGTTGGACGCGTCGCCGCACCAGTCCTCGGCGAGCACCAGCAGCCGTCGGCCGGCATCGACGGGCACGGCGGCCAGCGCCCAGTCCGGAATGCGGGCGAGCCGGTGCAATCCCTCCCACAGTCCGCGATGCTTGAGATCACTTGCCGCCAGGAAGGCGTCGTATGGAAGCGCCAGGTCCCACAGCGCCTGGAAGTCGGTCATAGGTCACCTCGGAAACCAAAGGAGGCAGGTTCGGGTTCCGCGCACAGTCCGCGAGCGCGCGGCTAGATTCCCGCCATGTGCGCCACTCCCCGACGCGACGGCGAGGCGACTCGACAGAAGCTGCTCCGTGCGGCGCTCGAGCTGTACACCACGGGCGGGTTCCGGGACACGACGACGCCCGCCATCGCGGCCCATGCCGGCGTGGCCGAGGGCACGATTTATCGGCACTTCTCGGGCAAGGAGGATCTGCTCAACGCCGTGTACCGGGCCGCGCAACGCTGGGCCCTCGGCGTCATCACGGAAGCGGAAGGGGATCACAGCGCCCGGGCTTCCGAGCGACTCCAGCGTATCGGCCACCGGCTGCTCGAAGCCGCCGTGCATGACCCCGCCGGTGCCCGCATGGTCCTCCAGTTCCGTGATGATCGGTACCTCGACGAGAAGAGCCGAGAGGCCGCGCGCGAGGTGCGAGGCGCGCTCCAGCAGGTCGTCGCGGCGGGCAAGTCGGATGGGCTCGTGCGTCCGGGGCCGGCCGATCTGTGGGTCGCCGTGTGGCTCGCGGTCGTCGCGTTCGCGGCGGAGCGTGTTTGCACCAAGGAGTGGACGCCGGATCACGCGCAGGCCGTCCAGGCGGTGGAGGCGGCGTGGCATGCGATAAGACAGTGAGAGGTGAGAGGTGAGACGTGCGCAGACAGAAGTTCACTGACTTCTTACTTCTCACGTCTCACCTCTCACTTCTTCCCAGGAACACCGTCATCTCCCTCGGTCGCCCCGGCACTCCACTCCATTCGACGCGCCGAGGACGCCCCGGCCCCAGCGGCCGCACGATGAGATCCTCGCCCGAGAAAAAGCCTACCGAGTCGGCGCCCCAGCGCACGGCGTCGTGCGCATGCTCCGCGAACCGGCTTGGCGCCCCCGAATCCGTCTGCACACACAGCGCGTCATCACACGGCACCACGCGGCCGAACGGCGGGTCGCCGAGCAGGACCACGAAGCTCGAGTCCGCCACCGCGTGCTCGGCGTCGGCAACGGGCCGCGCGGCGGCGGCAGCGGGCGGCGCGTGCAGCACGTACCGGCCGCTCCCCGCCCGCACGTAGAGCAGCTTGCCGTCCGCGGACCAGCCGACCCGGTCCGGCGGAGCGCCCCCCGGGAGCGGCAGCTCCCGCTCGGCGCCGCTGAGCAGGTTGAGGATCCACAGCGTGGCGGGCAATGAATCCCGGGGCGTGCGCCCGCGAAGAAACGCGACCGTGCCTCCGTCGGGTGAGAGCGCGGGTGCCGACTCGATCACGCTGGCAAAGGTGATTTGAACGACAGAGCCGCCGTCCGCCCGCACGGCAAAGAGACCGGCGTAGCCGCCGGGTCCGTCCGCCACGAAGATCACATAGGCGTCGCGGCCGACGATGGCGCGGCCCCGGAGGGGCGACAACCCGGCACACGCCGACAGCGCGAGCACCGCGATCGCGGCTCTCACTGCGCTTTGGTCACGCTGCTCCGTGCGAGCCACCAGCCTCGAGGATCTACGACGATGGTCGTCGGCGCTCGCGAAATCCCGTCGATCGTCGCGTGCGTCTCCCGCCCCTCGATGTCGAGCCGCACGATCTTGCCGTCGACCGCCAGCTCGAGTCCCGGCATGCGGTACGTGCCCCACTCCGGTTTCTGCGTCTGCACCACGTCGACGACCAGCTTTCCACCCGAATGCCGCCAGCGCAGGTCGAGCACGGGGTAGCCCGGCTGGGTCAGGGCCTGGCGGAAATACCAGTCGAGGTCTCGACCGGCCGCGCTTGCCATTACCTGAGCCAGGTCGGAGGAAAGCGCGGTGCCGTCCTTGTAGGTGGTGTAGTACGAGCGGAGGCCAGCCGCGAACGCCGAGTCGCCGATGAGCCCACGGAGCTGGTGCAGCACCCAGGAGCCCTTCTGATAGTTGTTCTCGTTCAGGAGCGAGTCGAGGTTGGGCACCGTGGTGTCGAGCACGGGGCGGTCCACCCACGCCGACTTGAAGTAGGCGTCGGCCGCGCGCCGCATCTCCCCGGTGAACGCGGCGGGACCATCGGCATGCTCGGCCCACATCGCGGCGAGATAGGTCGCGAATCCTTCCGACAGCCAGAGATGATGCCAGTCGCCCTCCGTGACCGCGTCGCCGAACCACTGGTGGGCGGTCTCGTGCGCGACCGTCTGCTCCGGCAGCTTCCGCGCCCGGTAGAGGCTGTCGTTGTAGAAGATGGCCGTGGAATTCTCCATGCCGCCGAAGGGCGTCAGCGCCTCCACGTGGGCCAGGCCCGGATACGGAAACGGACCGATGAGCCCGGAGAAGAAGTCGACGATCTCCCCGACCCGCCGGAACGGGCCGCCGGCGGCGTAGGCCGAATCGTCGGGTGCCGTCCACAACGTCTGGGGCACGCAGCGCACTTCGCAGGCCGCGTCGGGGAGCCGGGCCACGCTGAACCGTCCGACGGCGAAGACCATTGTGTAGACCGGGATCGGCCGGTCCATCCGATAGTTCCAGACGAGATGGCCGTAGGCGAGCGTGTCGATGCTTTGCAGGGTTCCGTTCGCGATCACCTGGTACGGCGCCGGCGCCTGGACGTGAAAGCTCACGGTCGCTTTGTCGCCAGGAAAATCTTCAACGGGCAGCCAGCCGTGGGCCCGATCGGGCCAGTTGTCGCCGAAGATGGCGAGCCCCTGGGCCTTGGTCCCATGGAAGGTCAGTCCCCGAACGACCTCGCCGTGATAGCGGATCCGGGTCGAGAGAGAGTCCCCCGCCTTGCCTTCGTGCGGTATGACCACGATCTCGCCGTCCCGTCCCCAGCGCGTGCGCGCGAGCCGGGTGTTCTCCCGCCCGTTGATCAGCACGCGGACCACGCGCATGCTGGAGTCCAGCTGGACCTCGATGGGCTGGTCGGACCGAAGTCGCCAGTCGGTCTGGACTTCGCCGAGGACATGGCGGCCGCTGTCGGCCAGCACGACCGTGATGTCGTAGTGCAGCGCGTCGTGGTGCGGGCGGGCGGTGTCGGGCCGGACGGCAAGGGGCGAGACCACGGCCGTCTGGAGGAGGATTATGAAGGGGAGCATGGGTCGAAGGCTAGCGAGTGAACGGTAACCGGTAAACGGGGCTGTTCACCCACCAAGTGTTGGCTTGAGGAACGCCAGGATATTCCCCCATGCCCGCTCCGGTTGCGGGCCGTCGGATCCCACCCGTCCGGGCTTGAGAAATCCGTGGCCGGTGCCGGGGTAGATCTCGTAGGTGTACGGCTTGCGCAGCGCCTTGAGGCGCGCGGCTACGTCCGGCAAGGTCGCATCGATGCGGGCATCGTTCTCGCCATAGACGCCGAGCACCGGCGCCTTGATTCTGGCAAGGTCGCCGGTATCCGGCGGCTGTCCATAGCACACCACCGCGGCGCGCAGGTTCGGATTGTTGGTCGCATACCGGAAGGTCTGCGTGCCTCCCCAGCAAAACCCCATGACACCGATGTCCCCGCTCCGCACGGCGGGAAGCCCGTTCAGGTATGCGAAGGCGGCGTCCAGGTCGCGCGTGATGCGGTCCGGCTCGAGCTCCGCCACGAGCTTGCGGCCCGAATCGGGGTCGGCCGGTGAACGTCCGTACTTCGAGGAGAGCAAGTCGGGAACGATGGCCACGTACCCGCTCTTGGCGAGGCGGTCAACGACCGTCGGCTCCCAGTCGGTCAGCCCGAAAATCTCGTGGATGACGATGACGCCCGGCGCCTTGTTCTTGCGCTCGGGATAGGCGACGTACGCGCGGACCGAGTCCGCCGATTCCGCGGTCTTGAGGTACACCCATTCACCGTGGGTCGTGACGGGATCCACGCCCGCGCGGCGGCCGACGGTCCACATGGTGCCCGCGCCGGCGGCAATGCCGAGCGCGGCGATGACGACATGCGACGCGGTTCCGCTGAGGCGGCGCGATGGCTTCCCCGTCATGGCAGCTCCCAGATCTCCATCCGATCCTCGAGCAGCAGGGGGACCGCGACGTGCCGGCGCCGGGCATCCCATCCGATGTCGGCGGGCGAAGGCAGGTTGCCGAGCACGCGCGAGGTCTTCCCCGCGTCGAGCACGAAGAGGCTCGAATCGGTCCACGAGGTCACCAGGAACTTGCCGCCGCCCAGGGGCTCGACGCCGTCTTCCTGGCCCGGTCCCGTCCCGATCGCCACCGGGGCGCTGCCGGGCGTCCATCCCCGCAGTGTCGTGCCGAAGAACGGAACGATGACGAAGCGCTTCCCCTCGGCGTCCCAGGTGATCCCGTTGGGCCCTTCGAGGCTGTCGGTGTCCGCGACGATGGTGGCCTTATGTCCCGGACCGATCCGGAAGACCCGGTCGGGCCCGGCGTGGGCGAAGCTTCCGTCCTTCTTGGATTCGATGCCAGTGTCGGTGATGTAAATGCCGTCGGGACCCGCGGCTGCATCGTTCAGGAACTTGGCCTTGCCGGCAAGACTCACGGTGGCGATTGGGTGGCCCGTGCGCTTGTTGAACGCGCGGACGGCGTCGATGT
>DATBQV010000178.1:0-16585 GCA_036560625.1 Gemmatimonadales bacterium | reverse complement strand
CCCTGGTGGCGGGTGCGTTCCCAGACCTCCGACTCCTTCACCCGGAACCGGATGAACAGGGCCACCAGCGCCGGCAACCCGCCGATGAAAAACATCGGGCGCCAGCCGAAGCGGGGGAAAACGACGAAGAAGCAGACCGCGGCGAGGAGATAGCCCACCGCGTACCCCTGCTGGAGCAGCCCCGACAGCAGTCCCCGAAGCCGGGGCGGCGCCTTCTCCATGGCGAGCGACGCACCCACGCCCCATTCCCCGCCCATGCCGATGCCGAACAGCGCCCGGAGCACCAGGAACGTGCGGTAGTCGGGCGCGAGACCGGACAGCACCTCGACGACAGAGTAGAAGACCAGGTCGAGCATGAGCGGCAGGCGGCGCCCGTAGCGGTCCGCGAGCAGGCCGAAGATGAACGCCCCGACCGGCCGAAACGCGAGCGTGACCGTGATCGACAGCGCGATGGCGGCGTCGGTGGTGCCGAAGTCCTTGGCGATAGCGGTGAGCGCGAAGACGACGAGGAAGAAATCGAAGGCGTCGAGCGTCCAACCGAGGAACGCGGCGAGGACCGCCGCCCGATGATCGCCCTCGCGGGAGGACGTCACTCGGCGGTGGTATCCGCGTGGATGAAGTGCTCCACGGCCGGCAGGCCCTCACCCCGGTGATAGCGACGGGCCGCCGCCTCGATCGCGAGGTCCGCGACCGTGGCCCGCGCGTGCTGGCGCAGGTGCTCACCCCACGACTCGGCCACGAAGGTTTCGAGCCAGTGCCAGGGATCGGCGGTGTCCCGGAAGAGCCCCCAGCTCACCGCGCCATCCCGCCGTCGCAACCGCCCCAGGTCGTGCATCGCACGGGTGAACGCGATCGCGTCGTCCGGAGCCACGCGATAGACCACGGTCACCAGCACGGGCCCATCGTCGTGATGGAGATCGCCGGCCACCACCGGGGCGCGCCAGTGACCCGACGGCGCCATGTCGAGCCGATCGCTCGCGCCGAGACGCCAGCGGATCGCCGCCGCGAAGTTGAGCAGCATGCCGCCGGCCGCGGCGAGCAGCGCGCCGGGAGGTCCGAGGCGAGTCGCGACCGTGCCCCAGAGCGCCGCCCCGACCGCCATGCCCCCCATGTACATCAGCACGTACATGGAGAGCATGCGCGCTTTGACCCAGTCGGCTGACGCGCGCTGCGTGGCGACGTTGAACGCGGGCATCACCGCGATCCACGCGATGCCGATCGTGAAGAGCGCGACACCGGCCAGCACCGGCGCGCGGACAAGGGCGAGCGCGGCCACGCCCGCCGCGTAGACCGCGGTCGCCGTGAGCACCAGGCCGTCGGTCGAGATCAAGGCCTGCACGCGGGGCAGGACCGCCACGCCGGTGACGGCGCCGAGCCCGAGGCAGCCGAAGAGCAGGCCGTAGCCGAGCGCGCCGAGACCAAGCTCGTAGCGGGCGAGCGCGGGCAAGAGCGCCCATGGCGCGCTCGCGAAGAGGACGAAGAGGCCGCACCGGATGAGGACGGCCTGCACCTGCGGGGCGTGCCGCAGGTAGCGCCACCCCGCGTTGATCGCTCCCATGACTCGCTCGGCCGGCAGCACGCTTTCGCGCGGGCGGCTGCGCCATCGGACCAGCGCGGTGATGACGGCGGCGAACGAGATGGCGTTGAGCAGAAAGACGCCGCCCGGGGTGATCGCGGCGACGAGCAGACCGCCCACCGCCGGACCGACCGCGCGGGCGATGTTCATCGCCGCGCCGTTGAGCGAGACGGCCGCGGCCACCTGCTCCTTGCCGACGAGATCCGGCAGGGTGGCCTGCCACGCCGGCGCGGTGAGCCCGTTACCCAGCCCCAGCACGAACGTAAAGAACAGGAGCCGGTCAGGGGTCATCGCGCCGGCGAGCGCGAGCAGGCCCATGCCGGCCGCCCCGACGAGCATCCAGCTCTGCGCCACGAGCAGCACCCGCCGCCGGTCCACGATGTCCGCGAGCGCGCCCGCGGGCAGCGAGAGCGCGAGGACCGGCAGGCTGGAGGCGGTCTGCATGAGGGCCACGAGCAGGGTCGACGTCGTGAGCGAGGTCATGAGCCAGGTCGCGGCGGTGTCGTGCATCCACGATCCGACGTTGGACGCGACCGTCGCGAGCCAGAGCGCGCGGAAAACCGGATGGCGGAGCGGACCCCAGGTAGAGGCGACCGATGGTGGCGTCGCCGGGGAGGGGGTCGGAGCAGGTGGTGGGTTTGGGGCGGCGGCGGTCATCGCCTAGCAGTGTAGGCACGTCCGCGCCGGGGCGCGAGCGTACCCGTCAGCGGCTGCCCCGGTTCCCGCCGCGACCGATCCCCTTAGACTTCCCGCATGCCCGCCCCCAGTCCTGTTCCCGATTCCCCGTCGGCCGCCCGGCGCCGGTTCGGCTTCGAGACCCGCATGCTGCACGCGGGGCACATTCCGGACGCGGAGGTCGGGGCGCGAGCGGTCCCGATCTACCAGACCACGTCGTTCGTGTTCGACGATCCGGAGACCGCGGCGCAGTTGTTCGCGCTGAAGCAGTACGGCAACATCTACACCCGCATCGCCAACCCGACGACGGCCGTGCTGGAGGAACGGGTCGCCTCGCTGGAGAACGCGACGGGCGCGGTGGCGACAGCCAGCGGGATGGCCGCCCAGTTCGTCACCTTCATGACCCTGCTCGAGGCCGGCGACGAGGTGGTCGCCTCCGCGCACCTGTACGGCGGCTCCGTCACCCAGCTCACCCACACGCTCCGCAAGCTCTCGGTCGACGTCCGGTTCGTGAACCCAACCCGGCTGGACGACTGGGAGCGCGCCATCAGCCCGCGCACCCGGGCGCTCTTCGGCGAGACGATCGGCAACCCACGGGGCAGCATCCTGGATCTCGAGCCGCTGGCCGCGCTCGCCGCCGACCGCCGGCTCCCGCTCATCGTGGACAACACGTTCGCGACGCCCTGGCTCTGCCGCCCCCTCGATTGGGGCGCCACGATCGTCGTGCACTCCGCGACCAAGTTCCTGGGCGGGCACGGCACCAGCATCGGCGGCCTGCTGGCGGAGTCGGGGCGGTTCGACTATTCCGGCTTTCGCACGATCGCCGAGCCGTCGCCGGCGTACCACGGGCTCAACTTCTACGAGAACTTCGGCCACTACGGCTTTCTGATGAAGGCGCGGGCGGAGACGGTGCGCGATACCGGCGCCTGCCTCTCGCCGATGAACGCGTTCCTGCTGCTCCAGGGTGTCGAAACGCTCTCGGTGCGGATGGAGCGCCACGTGACCAACGCGCTGGGCGTCGCACGGTTTCTGGCGGAGCACCCCGCGGTGGCCTGGGTGGAGTACGCCGGACTGCCGGACCATCCGGAGCACGGGCTGGCCCGGAAGTACCTGGGCGGCCGGCCGGGTGCGGTCTTTGCGTTCGGCATCAAGGCGTCCGGCGGCGACGCTCGCGCGGCGGGCGCGCGCTTCATCCAGGCATTGCAGGTCTTCTCCCACCTCGCCAACGTGGGTGACGCTCGCAGTCTCGTGATCCATCCCGCCTCGACGACGCATCAGCAGCTGAGCGACGAGGAGCTGGCCCGGGGCGGTGTCGCGCCGGAGATGATCCGGCTCTCGGTCGGACTCGAAACGCTGGAGGACTTGCTGTGGGACCTGGATCAGGCCCTGCGTGCGACATCACGCTGAACACCCGGCTCACCGATGAGCACCGCCGCCGGTTCCAGAGCGCGGAGACCATCCAGCGCCTCCTCCGGCGCAGCCGGACCATCGCCATCGTGGGCCTCAGCACCCACCCGGAAAAGGCGAGCCATTTCGTCGGGACGTACCTGCAGCACGAGGGGTACCGGATCATCCCGGTAAACCCCCACGCACGGGAGATTCTGGGTGAGCCGGCCTACCCCACCCTCGCCAGCATCCCGTTTTCGGTGGATCTTGTGGACGTGTTCCGGCCCGGACCGGAGTGCCTCGGCCTGGCTGAGCAGGCGATCGCCGCCGGCCTCCCGGCCATCTGGCTCCAGCTGCGGATCAATGCGCTCGAGGCCGCGGAGCGGGCCGCGGCCGCCGGGCTCGACGTCGTAATGGATCGATGCACCAAGATGGAGCACGGCCGCTGGGGTGGAACGCTCCATTGGGCCGGCATGAACACCGAGCTGGTGACGGCGCGGAAGCGCCGCCGCTCCCTCTCACGACCGGAGGCCCCATGATTCACCTGATCCCTCTGCTCTCGCTCGTCGTCTCCCTGGTGGCCAGCGACTCGGACGCCCAGGCCGTGATCGCCAAGTTCAAGGACAAGGATCCCGGGCTGGCCAAGACCTTCGACGAAGCCTACGGCTATGTCGTCTTCCCGACCGTCGGCAAGGGCGGACTCGGGATCGGCGCCGCCCGCGGGAAGGGATACGTCTACGAGCAGGGGCAGCTCATCGGCCGCTCCACGCTGACGCAGGTGACCATCGGCCTCCAGCTCGGGGGCCAGGTCTACAGCGAGGTCGTGTTCCTGCGGGACAAGGACGCGATGGCCAGCTTCAAGCGGGGGAAGCTCAAGCTCGACGGACAGGCCTCCGCGGTGGCGGTGACCGCGCGCGCCGCCGTGGACGTCGGCTATCGGAACGGCGTGGCCATCGTCACGATGGCGAAAGGCGGATTGATGTACGAGGCATCGGTCGGCGGGCAGAAATTCTCGTTCGACCCGCTTTGACGCCGGCCGCCTTGAGGGCTAGGCCCGCGGGGCGGCGCTCGACCCGAGTTGTTGCGCAATCGGCAGCCGGCGAATGCGGGTTCCCGTCGCGGCAAAGATGGCGTTGCAGAGAGCCGGCGCGATCGGCGGCACGCCCGGCTCCCCGACGCCGCCGGGTCGCCCCGCACTCGGTACGATGTGCACCCGAATGTCCCGCGGCGCCGAGTCGATCCGCGCCACGGGGTAGTCGCCGTAGTTGGACTGCACCACCCGCCCGTCCTTGAAGGTGATCTCGCTCATCAGCGCGTTGCTCAGCCCCATGATCGTGGCCCCTTCGATCTGGGCCCGCACCCGCTCGGGGTGGGCCACGAAACCCGCGTCCAAGGCCACGTCCACCTGCGGAATCCGGAGCGTGCCGTCCGGCTTCACCTCGACCCGGATCACCGCGGCGACATAGGTCACGAAGCTCCGGTGCACGGCCAGTCCCCTGCCCTGGCCTTTCGGCAGCCGCCCGCCCCATCCCGCCTTCTGGGTGACCAGCTCGACCACGCCGCGGTAGCGGCCGGTGTCTATCGGGTGGTCCTCGAATTTTTCACCATAGTTCTGCGGCTTGCCCACGATCCCGGCCCGGGTGATGTCCATGACGTGATCCGGACCGAGCAGGTCGAGGATAAACGCCCGCGGGTCCCGCCCCGCGGCATGCGCCAGCTCATCGAGGAACGAGCAGATCGCGAACGCGTGCGGGATGTTGATGACCGAGCGGTACCACCCGATCCGGACGTGGCCCGCGGCCGGCCCCGCCTCCGCTCGCAGATTGGGGATCGGGTAGGGGAAGTCGGTCACGCCCTGGCCCAGATCGCCGTCGCCCTGGTACACCGCCGTCGCGTTGAACGTCGAGGCGATCGGCGGCAGCACTGAGCGATGCAGCCACGCGGTGACCTTGCCCCGGGCGTCGAGCCCGCCCTCGAGATGTTCGACCGCGACCGAGTGGTAGTAGCCGTGCTGGATGTCGTCCTCGCGGGTCCAGATCAGCTTGACCGGCGCTCTCATTTCCCGCGCCAGCAGGGCCGCCTCCACCACGAAGTCCGGCATCGATTTCCGGCCGAACGCGCCGCCGAGCAGCGTCACGTGTACGGTCACGTCGTCGATTGAGAGGCCGAGCGCGCTGGCGACTTCCTGTCGGGCACCCTGCGGGTTCTGGACGCAGGCCCACACCTCGCACCGTCCGTGCTCGACCACGGCCAGGGCCGCCGGCGGCTCCATCTGGGCGTGCGCGAGATGCGGGATGTAGTAGTCCGCGTCGATGCGCTTCGTGGCGGCCGCCAGCGCGGCGGACGCGTCGCCCTGATTGCGGGCGACCTTGCCCGGCGTGCGCGCGGTCCGCTCCAGCTCGGCCCGGTAACGCTCTGAGTCGTAGGACGCGTTGGGGCCGTCGGTCCAGGTGAGCTTGAGCTTCCGCCGCCCCTCGAGCGCGGCCCAGGTGTTCGTCGCGACGACGGCGACGCCTCCGACCGGTTGAAAAGCCGACGGCGGCGCCTTGCCCTTGACCCGGACGATGCGCACGACCCCCGGCACCTTCTCCGCGTCCGCGGAGTCGACCGACGCAAGCGTGCCACCGTAGACGGGCGGGCGCACGAGCACGGCGATCTTCATTCCGTCGTGCCGGAGATCTTGGGCGTAGTGCGCGCGGCCCGTCGTCATGTCGAAAAGGTCCACACTGGGGATTTCCTTCCCCAGATAGCGGAACTCCGAGGGCTGCTTGAGCCGCACCGTGGCCTTGTCGGGCACCGGCAGTCGCTTGGCGATGGCGACCAGTGAGCCGTAGCCGGCCGTCCGGCCGCTCGGCCGGTGCATCACCTCGTGCAGCCGCGCCTCCACCTCGGCCACCGGCACGTTCCACTGCTGCGCGGCGGCCGCCTCGAGCAACGCGCGGGCGGTTGCCCCGGCCTGACGCAGCGGAAACAGAAACTGGCGAAGACTCCGGGAGCCGTCGGTATCCTGCGAGCCGTAGAGCGTTTCGTCGCCGTCGGCCTGCTCCACGCTGACGCGGGACCAGTCGGCCTCCAGCTCGTCGGCCACGGCCATGGCGAGCGTGGTGCGGATCCCCTGCCCCATCTCCGAGCGATGGCAGATGACGGTGACGGCGCCGCTGTCGTCGAGGCGCACGTAGACGGCCGGCTCGAACGCGTTGTCAGGAATCTTGCGGGTCGGTGGGTCGCCGCTCAGGCGGCGGCAGCCCGTGCCGGCGACGGCGAACACCAGCCCGCCGGCGATCAGGCCTTCGACAAACTCCCGGCGGTGCAGCAGGCGGGGATCGCTCATGCCTGGCGTCCCGTTGCCGCGGTGCGGATGGCCGCGCGGATCCGGAGATAGGTGCCGCAGCGGCAGATGTTGCCCACCATGGCGTGATCGATCTGCTCGTCCGTGGGCCTGGGGGTCTCGGCCAGGAGGGCCGCGGCCTGCATGATCTGCCCGCTCTGGCAGTACCCGCACTGCGGCACATTGTGCGCGCGCCACGCCTGCTGGATCGGATGGCTCCCGTCGGGGCTCAACCCCTCGATCGTGACGACGCTCTTGCCTTGGGCCGCGGACACCGGGACCACGCAGGCCCGCACGGGGTGGCCATCGAGATGAACGGTGCACGCGCCGCACGCCGCGATCCCGCAGCCGAACTTGGTACCGGTCAGCCCCAGCTCATCGCGCAGGTACCAGAGGAGCGGCGTGGCACCGTCACCGGCGAAACGGTGTTCGACTCCGTTCACCCGAACCGTCAGCATCAGTCCCCCCGGGAAACGCCAAACAGACCGAGCACGGACGCGCGCAGGGTCTGTCCGGAAGAAAACCGGGCCGCCGGGCGACGGGAAGGCTCCGACGAACTAGCGCGCGGGCCCGGTGCGCTCCGAGCGGACAGTATCGCCTTCGCTCCGCACCAGCACCAGGCGCGGCTTGCCGGCCCGCGCGTTCTGGACGGTGACCCGTTCCAGCGTCTCCAGCGAGAACGTCGAGTCGTCGATAGCGATGAGCGGGCGCGGCGGATAGGGGATGCGGCGGAAGACGAGCCCGCCGTCCTTGACGGTGAGCGTGCGCTCGCCGTAGCGGCCCACGTACCGCGCGAGCAGCGCGGCGGGCACGTGACGCGGGTGCGCGCGCGCCGTCATGACCTCGGCGGTAAGGCCGAGCGTGCGCTTCCGGACCGGATCACTCGTCCGGGCGGCGATGGCCTTGAGGGCCAGGATGTGCGCGACGTCGAGCGCGCTGTCGGGATCGACCGCCACGTCGGGCTGCACGCCGACCCGCTCCCACTCGCGACCGGTTCGCGGATCCATGACCCGGGTGTAGGAGATGGACGCCACGAAGCCGTGCCCGATGTCCACGAACGCGTTGTTGTGCCCGGCGCCGGCCGTGCGCTGGCCCACCAGCGTGGCCCTTCCAAGATTGTGGAGGACGAAGACGAAGTCCTCGCCCGCCGACGCGGTCCCGCCGCTCGTGAGGACGAAGATCGGGACATCCGGGCGCCGAGTGCCGGACACCTTCCCGATCGTCCAGCGCACCGCCGAATCGGCGGCCGAGCGGTTCACGATCTTGAGGCTGGGGACGGTGTCCGGGCCGGTGAAGTGGCTGATGATCCAGTTGCTCATGTCGCCGCTGCCGCCCGGCATGTAGCGGAGGTCGAAGATCATGGCGTCGGTCCGCTCCAGGAAGGCGAGCGCCGCATTCGCCGTGGCGAACGCCTCCGGGCCGTCGTAGAAGCCGCGCACGTCGAGATAGCCGACGTTGCCCTCGAGCCGCGCCGCCCGCTCCAGGCCGAAATTCTGCGCCCGCATGTCCGCGAGCATGGCGGGTGTGGGCGCCGGCTCGTCGCTGGGGACCGTGCCGGGCGGGACCGGCCGGGGCGTCGGCAGCCCCTCGCGTCCCGGATGGAACGCCGGGAACCCGGGCGCATACCGGACGCCCAGGTGCCGGTCGCCGTTCACCCGGCGCAGGTCCTCCCCGAGCGCGTCCGCAAATTCGTTCGCGTCGCCCAAGCGGTCGTAGCCGCCGCCCACGAGCCGGTCGCGCAGCCCGCGGGCGATGAGCCGGCCGGTGTCGGCGTCCACGTAGAGGCGCTCCAGCTGCGCGGCGAGCGTGTCCACCACATCACGACGGACGGCCGCGTCGAGCGCCGCGGCCGGCGGCGTGGACGGCCCCATGGGCCGCGCATGCTGCGCGGCGAGGGCGCCGGGGAGCGCGAGCAGGATGAGGGTGAGGCCGACCCGGCGTCGGCGAGGGAAGCGGGACACGGTGACACCTCCAGTGATGGAACGGGGCGCGGACCGCGCGCCAAGGGAGCTTGAATTGTATACGATTTTAGGATACAATATGTTTCAGGTCATGACATCGCTAGCCCCCCACCCTCCGCACCGGCCCCGCGCCGCCGCCCCGGTCCACGCCCGGCTCCGCGACCGCATCGTCCGGGGCCGCCTCCCGCCCGGCACGCGCGTCACCGAGGCCGGCATCGCCGAGGACCTCGGCGTAAGCCGCACGCCGGTCCGCGAGGCCATGCACCGGCTGGTCCGAGATGGACTGCTGGTCCCCGTGGACGGCCACGGCGGCGGCCGGACCCGGCTCGCCGTGGCGCCGATGGACCCTGCCACGCTGGACCAGCTCTATAGAATCGCGGGTGTGCTGGAAGGTCTCGCGGGACGCGCCGCCGCGGCCTTACCCGCCGGCCGCCGAGCGACGCTCGCGCGACGCCTCCAGGGGGCGGAGCGGGCGTTCCGCGCGACAGCCGCCCGGCGCCCGCTCGACTACGACCGGCTGTTCGAGCGGCACGACGCGTTCCACCGGACGCTCGTGGACGCGACGGCGGGCGCCGAGCTGAAGGCGCAGCTCGACGTGATCCGGCCACGGGTGGATCGCTACGAGTGGTATTACGCCCCGCTGGTAGGCCCGGACTTCACGGCGACCTACCGGGAGCACGCGGCCATCATCCAGGCGGTGCGTTCGGGAACTCCGGAGACGATCGAGCGGGCGGTGCGGGCCAACTGGGTGCGGGGCGCGGCGCGCATGGTACGCGCGCTCGCGGCAGCGGGCCGGCAGAGGTCGCCGGCTAGCGCTTCTTCGTAGAGCTCGACTTGAGAGCGGTCGCCTTCGGGGGGGCGGCGGGCGCCGCGGCGCCGGACACGTCTACCTCCAGCACGTCACGCACCCCGCTTTGTTTGAGCACCGCGGTGAGCGTCTGGTGGGCACCCTTCCGGCCGAGCGTCCACGCGGTGCCGGCAACGCCGTCCTTGCCGGTCATGACCTTAGCCGGACGCACCGAGCCCTCGGTGGCCTTCAGCTCGACCAGCGCGTCGACGACCGGATTGCCGTACACGTCGGTGGCCTTGATCCGGAGTCCCTTGCCCAGCGGGCGGCCCGCGTGCCCCGCGGACGGCGGCGAGACGAAGGCGAGGTTCGCCGCCGGCTTGGTCCGTGCCCGCGCCGCGATCCGGAGCGGAGCTACGCCCTCCACCGACAACACCAGCGTCTGCGTGCCGGCCTGCTCCCCCAGCGTCCACGCGACGGAGGCGCGGCCGCCGGAGTCGGTGGCGATCACGAGGTCCTTGGGGACGCCCGGGCCGGTCGCCGACACTGCGATGCCAGGCACCGGGTTCCCCACCGCGTCGGTGACGTGCACGACCACCGGCTTCGCCATCGCGACGCCGACCGTTCCATCCAGGCTGCTCGAGCCCACGACGGTCAGCTTGGCCGGCTCTCCCGGGAACGCCGCGGCGACGACCGTCGCCGCCGGCACATTGCGCCCGCTGCCCACCAGAACCTGCGCGCGCTGCACGCCGGCCTTGGGCCCCAGCCACCACTCGGCCCGCGCCTCGCCGGCGGAGTCGGAGCGCGTCGCTTTCGCGGAGATCGAGCCACCGTCGAGCGCATGCCAGGTCACCGGCACGCCGGGGAGCACGCGCCCCAGTGAATCGGCCAGCAGCACCGCCACCGCGACCGGCTGGGCGGCGCCCGCGAGCCCGCTCGGCGGATCGCCCACCGGGGTGACCCGCGTGTTGGCGCGGCTGGGCTCGACCTCGGCGTAGATCACGGCAGAGCTGTCGACGCCGGACACCGATGCGACCAGGCGCTGCCGTCCCGGGCGATCACCCGCGGTCCACGCCGCCGTGGCCAAGCCGTCCTGGTTGGTGACGACCGAGTCGGGACGCGCCGAGCCCGCGCCGTCGGTGGCGAGAAAGCGCACCATCACGCCGCCGAGCGGGCGACCCATCCGTGAATCCACCCGGACCACGACCGGCTCGGGCACCCGCGCCTCGACCCCGGTGCGCTGGTCCGAGCCCTTCACAACCACCAGGCGTCCCGGCACCGGAACGACGGCGGCGGCGATGCTGTCCCTGACGCCGTCCAGCTCCGCCACGAGGGCGGTCCGACCGGCGACCCGGCCGTGCACGGCGCCATCCTGTGCGACCACGGCCACCGCGGTGTCCGCCGAGTGCACCACCGCAACCGCGCCGGGGACCAAGTGCCCGCGCGCATCGAGGCCGCGGACCGTGACGGTGCCGCTGCCGCCTTCGGGAACGCGCAAGACGCTGTCCCCGTCGAACGCGAACCGCGCGACCCGGGGCCGGACCACCACGCGCGCTTTCGCCGCTTTGCCGGCCACGGTCGCGATGAGGCTCGTCGTGCCGGGCCGCCGGGCGACCACGAAGCCCGCGCTGTCCACCGTGGCGACCGTGGGGTCGTCGGTCTTCCATTCGATGGCCGCACCGACGAGTGCCGTGCCGCGGCGGTCGGTGACCGTCGCGACGTAGCGGAGCGTATCCCCCAGCGCGCGCGCCGTGTCCGAGCCTGGCGCGAGCCCGATCCAGCTGACCGCGAAGTTGGCGACGGAAAGGCGCGTGCCCTGATCACCGATCAGGCCGCAGGAGTGGGCGGACGCGAGAATGGTGGCGAGCGCGGCACCGAGGCCGAGGACGCCACTAATCCACCGATGGGGCCGGTCGAGAGGCTGCAACGCGTTGCGCGTAGTCTGGGGCACGGTGCCGTAGTGGTCAGGACCGGGCCAGACTCTGCACGGATCGAACCACCCCGCGCAAACGCGTAACCCGTTGGTGGTTATTGAGCTAGGGGTGACACCCAGGGGGCCCGGCAGGCAGGAGACGGCCCCCATGGGATTTTGCAGGGTCGCCGGGCCGTGCCAGGGCCGGCCGGCCCCGTTTTCAGCGGCTGGCCGCCAGGGCCTGCTCCACGTCCGCGATCACGTCGTCTACCTGCTCGAGACCGACGGAAATGCGGACGAGACCGGGCACGATGCCGACCCGCTGGCGCTCTTCCTCCGTCAGCTTCGAGTGCGTCGTCGACGTGGGATGGGTCACGATCGTGCGCGTATCGCCGAGGTTGGGGCTGTGCGAGACCAGCCGGAGCGCATCGAGGAACCGACGCGCGCGCTGGAGGCCGCCGGTGACCACGATGGTCACGATGCCCCCGCCCTGGCTCATCTGGCGCCGGGCGAGAGCGTGCTGCGGGTGCGAGGCGAGGAACGGATAGCGGACACGCTCCAGCTCCGGGTGGCCCTCGAAGTGACAGGCGAGCGCCTGCGCGTTGGCGCAGTGACGGTCCATCCGGATCGCCAGAGTCTCGAGGCTCTTGGAGAGTATCCAGGCGTTGAACGGCGAGAGGGCCGGGCCCGTGTGCCGGGCGAAGAAGCGGATCTCGCCGATGAGCGACTTGTTCCCAACGACCACACCACCCAGCGTGCGGCCCTGGCCGTCGAGATACTTGGTGGCCGAGTGGATGACGAGATCGGCGCCGTGCTCGATGGGGCGCTGGAGATACGGCGTGGTGAAGCAGTTGTCGACCGCAAACGGAATGCCTCGCGCGCGCGCCAGCTCGGCCAGGCGGCGGAGGTCCACCAGATCGAGACCCGGATTGGACGGCGTCTCCACGAACACGAGCTTGGTGTTCGGCTGGAACAACGCCGGCCAGCTCGCGGGCTCGGTGAGGTCGAGGTAGGTATGACCGATGCCCCAGCGGGGCAGCATGCGGGTCAGGATCTGATGGGTCGAGCCGAAGATCGCCCGGCCGGCGAGCACGTGATCCCCCGACGAAAGCAGTGCCGCGAGCGTCGCGAACACGGCCGCCATCCCCGACGCCGTGGCGATACCGTCTTCCGCTCCCTCCAGCAGGCAGATCTTGCGGACGAACTCATCGGTGTTCGGGTTGGAGTAACGACTGTAGATGTTCCCGGCGATCTCGTCGGCAAACAGCGCGCGCGCCTGCTCGGCGCTGTCGAAGACGAAGCTGGACGTCAGAAACAGCGGAACCGAGTGCTCCCGCTCGGCCCCGGCGGGGACCTGCGTGCGGATCGCGCGGGTCTCGAAGTGCTCGTCGGCGTCGGTCATGCGGGTGCCTTGCCGGGTGTCGCGGTGGCCCGGACGAGCGCGTGGCTGTAGTCGATCTCGGCCGTGTGCTCGAGCGTGCGCGCGACCGAGCAGTACTTGTCCATCGACAGCTCGACCGCCCGTGCCACCGCCCGCTCGTCCACCGGTCCGCTCACGTCGAAGTGGACGTGAATGCGAATGAACAGGGCCGGCTCGCCCTCGCTGCGCTCGCCTTCCACCGTGACCGCGAGATCGTCCACCGTCTGGCGCTGCTTCACCAGGATGCCGAGCACGTCGATCGCGGCGCACCCGCCGAGCGCCGAGAGGAGCAGCTCCATCGGGCGGGCGCCGAGACCCTCGCCGCCGACCGCGGGCGCGCCGTCGATCGGCACGCGCCCGCCCGAGCCGGTCTCGGCCACGAAGTGGACAGCGTCGTTCCGGCGCCGCACGACCACCCGCATGGAGCGTGCTCCTGATTGCGTCATCGATTCGGTTGCGGCGTCACCCGGAGGTACGGCTTCTTGGCCACGAAGCCGCGGGGGAACCGGGTGCGGGCTTCCTCGTCCGAAATCGTCGGGACCACGATGACGTCGTCGCCATCCTCCCAGTCGGCCGGCGTGGCCACGCCATGGCCGGCGGTGAGCTGGAGCGAGTCGATGACGCGAAGCAGCTCGTGGAAATTTCGTCCCGTGCTCGCGGGATAGGTCAGGGTGAGCTTGACCTTGTTGTCGGGCCCGATGACGAAGACCGAGCGGACGGTGAACGTCTCGCTCGCGTTCGGGTGGATCATGCCGTAGATGCCGGCGATGGTCCGTTCGGGATCGGCGATGAGCGGGAAGTTGAGCCGGTGCCCCGTGACATCCTCGATATCCGTGGCCCAGCGGCGGTGCGAATCGACCGGATCCACGCTGAGCCCGATCACCCGCACGTTCCGCCGATCGAACTCGGGACGGAGCGCCGCGACCGCGCCGAGCTCGGTGGTGCAGACCGGCGTGAAGTCCTTGGGATGCGAGAAGAGCACGGCCCAGCGGCCGGCCTTCCATTCGTGGAACTGGATGGGCCCCTCGGTCGTGTCGGCGACGAAGTCCGGCGCGTCGTCTCCCAGGCGGATAGCCATGTGGTGCTCCTCGGGTAGTGCGGCCGCGTCCCCCGAAACGCGAAACGGCCCGCAACGTTGTCGTCGCGGGCCACTTGCCGCGACTTAGATGGGTGTTGCCGGAGATCTCCGGCCGCGCGGCCCATCAAGTCGGGGAAATCGCCGCGCTGGATGAATATTCCGCTCAAACCGCTCGGCGTCAAGTCCGGCCGAGATTCACCAGGATCAGGAAGGTCCGGGTCTTGTAGCTGTTCGGATCGGTGGCGGTGGCGATCTTGAGGTCGCGCAGTCCGTAGATGTAGCGCCCCTCGATCCCCAACCCGCCGAACCGGAGCCCGGCGCCGATGACGCCGGCGTAGTCGACCTTCCGGCGCCCGGAGCTGGCGGCGTCGGGGCAGACCCCGCTGTTGGCCGTACGGCACCGCACCTCGAACGACGCCTGGGGTCCGGCGTAGACGAACGGCTGGATCAGCGGCGCGGGCACGAAGACCTTGAGGTACACCGGGACGTCGATGTAATCGAGCTTGGTCTGCGCGGTCGCGAAGCTGGAGTCGGACGACGCACCGCGTTGCGCGTACAGCGCGTCGATTCCGACGCCAAGAAATCCCACGTGATAGCCCGCATAGAGGCCGGCCGCGAAGCCGGTGCGGGTCGAGAGGTTACCCGGCAGCAGCCCCTTGTTGGAAATATTCCCGAATGAAACGCCGCCCTTGAGTCCGGCCTCGCCCTGGGCGAGCAGCGCGGACGGCGCGGCGAGAATGAGCAGTGACACTGCCAATGACCAGCGACGGTGCATGGTGCCTCACCTCCTGAGAGTCGGCCGACGGCCCGAGAGCCCCGCAGGAGCGGGGTGACGGACGTCACACGCGCGCGGCCGGCCGCAGCGCATGAAGTCCGTGGAGAACAATAGGCAGGATCGGGAGCATCACACAGGCTGCCTCGCATGCCTTGTCAGCCCGTTGTCATCCTCGCGGGATACATTGCAGCGCATGCGCGTGTTGATCGTCGAGGACGACGTGGACGTGGCGGACCTCCTCCTGCGCGCGGTGCGCGAGGCGGCGTGGGCCGCGGATGTCGTGACCACCGGCGAAGGGGCCCTCGCCGCCCTGGCCGTGAGCGACTACGACCTCGCGGTGCTCGACATCGGTCTCCCCGATCTCGACGGCCTCGAGGTGTGCCGCCGGTGGCGAGCGCGGGGCGGCAGGACGCCGGTCCTGATGTTGACCGCGCGCGGCGGGCTTTCGGACCGCGTCGCCGGACTTGACGCCGGCGCCGATGACTACCTCGGGAAGCCGTTTGCGATCGAGGAGCTGCTGGCTCGCTTGCGGGCGCTGGCCCGGCGGCCGCCCTCCCCGCTGGATGTCTGTCTCCGCGTGGCCGATCTCGAGCTCGACGGGGCGACCCGCACGGCTCGCCGGGCGGGGCTTCTCCTGCGCCTCTCCGCCCGCGAATACGCGCTGCTCGAATACCTGCTGCGCACTCGCGGGCGGGTGGTGACCCGCGCCCAGATCCTGGAGCACGTGTGGGATGACAACTTCGACCCCATCGGGAACGCCGTCGACGTCCTCGTGGGCCGGGTGCGCCGCAAGATCGACCGCCCGAACCTCCCGCCGCTGATCCACACCGTGGTGGGGACGGGGTACGTCCTCGCCGACCGCTGGCCCCCTGATGTTCCGTAGCCGGCTGCGGTTGCGGCTCGCCGCCTGGTTCGGTCTCGCCTTTTTGCTCGGTCTCCTGGGGCTCGACGTCGGCCTGTACCTCTACCTCCACCGCCGGGACGACCGACGGCTTACGCGAGAGCTCGGCGCGTCGGCCCAGGGACTGGTGGCCGCCGTCCGGCGGGAGCAGGCGGGAGCGGGTAAAGCGCTGCCGGCCGCGGTCACCGACGCTCTCGACGAGTGGCCCGCCGGTCCCGAAGCCTTCGCCGTCTTCGATGGCGCCGACAGCCTGCTCGGCGCCCGGGCGACGACGGATCTCTCCGGGCTGACCGGCGCCGCCCTCCGGCCCCCCCGGCCCGCCTCCGTCTGGGAAGTGCCACTGGACAGCGAGGCCACGCTCCGGCTCGCCCAGGTGCTGGACACGACGGGCGGGGTCGCGCTCCGTGTCGTCGCGGGGCGGTCGACCGCGGCGTTACGGGAGTACGGCGAGGACCTGGTCGGCTGGCTCGCCGTGAGCCTTCCGGTCGTGATGCTGTTCGCGCTCGCCGCCGGATACCTCCTTGCCCGGCGCTCGCTCCGGCCGATCGAAGCGATGGGTCGGGCGATCGGCGCGATCGCCCCGCAGGACCTGGGCCGCCGCCTGCCGCTGGGAAGCCCGCCCGACGAGCTGGATGCGCTGGCTGATCAGTTCAACCGGCTGCTGGCGCGGCTCGCGGGGGCGCAGGCCCGGAACCGCATCTTCGTGGCACAGGCGGCGCACCAGCTCAAGACGCCGCTCACCATCGTGCGGGGTGAGAGCGCGCTCGGGCTGGATCATCCCCGGGA
>DATBQV010000177.1:0-7476 GCA_036560625.1 Gemmatimonadales bacterium | reverse complement strand
CCAGCACGTTGGCGGTGTCGCTCTGGGCCTGGTACTGCTCCGCCAGATTGGACCATGCCGCAAGGCTGAACGGATCGCTCTTGGCCGCCGCCTGGAAGTGCTTGATCGCGTCCTTGTTGTCTTTCTTGGCGAGCGCGATTTGAGCGAGGCAGTACTCGGCCAGACCGTTACCGGGATATGCCTTCAGCGCCTTGTTGGCGGATTCCGCCGCTTTGTCCGGCTTGGCCGAGCGCTGGTCGATGCAGGCCTTCGCGTCCGGCAGCGACTTGTAGGCCGGCTCCAGCCGCTCCGCCACCCGCCCACCGAGATCGGTCAGCGTCAGCGTCTCCTGCGGAACTGTCACGACGCTCCCGGCCTCGTCGTTCACGCCGGCGAGTCGCCCCTGCGCCGAGTACCCGTTGCCGCTGCGGGTCAGCGTGGAGGTCACGAGCACCTTGGCCTGCACGCTCTTGGCCAGCGTGGTGGCGAGCGTCGGGCTCAGGATTGCGTTGGCGGGATAGCCGTACTGTCTCAGCGCATCATTCATTTGATCCTGAGTCAGCACGTTGTAGTCGCCGTCGGCGATCTTCGACATCTTGTCCCGGAGGCCCGCGCCGACCTGCACGGCGGCGGCGGAATCGGCGCTCGCCGTGACGTAGCCATTCGCGACCATCAGTCGCGGCAGGGCGGCGACCTGCTGCTCCCGCGGTCTCCGCGGGACCTGCGCGCCGAGGGGCACGACGAGCACCGTGCTCAGCAGGGCGAGTACGCTCAGACGAACCAGGGACATGCACGACCTCCGAAACAGGATTCGCGGAAACGCCATGGGCGAAGAGGGATTCGAACCCCCGACTTCCTGCGTGTAAGGCAGGCGCTCTGAACCAGCTGAGCTATTCGCCCCACTCGCATGCTGCGCCCACTCGGTCCTGGCGTCCCGATGCACGGAGTGTGCCGAGTGAGCGCCGACAGTTACAGCGCGATGCCGACGGGAAAGAGGACGCAGTAGCCGAGCACGAGCAGCGCCGCCGCCACAGTCGGGCTGCCGGCCTGCAGGACCACGTAGCCCGCAACCACAGTGAGGAGCGCGGCGCCCAGGAGCAGGATGTTCCGTCGCCCGAGGGGCGTCCGCCGACCAGTCTCACGGGTCCCGGGATTGGGCATAGACATGGAGGCTATCATGCCGTCGGGGGCCGGTCAAGCGGAGGTGGGTCGTCCGACTCCTCCGGCACCACCCACCCGGTGTCGAGCGCCGCCCGGCGGACGCGGTCGGCTCGGCGGCGACGCCACCGGAGGACGATCAGGCTCACGCCGGCCAGCGCCCAGACCCCGCCCGCCGCCAGCCAAGTCACGATGGTATAACGGCTGCGGACCGCGCGGCGCCACTCGTCCTCGAATCGGGCCAGCGAGAGGCCGGTCGTCGCCCGCACCGCGTCGTCGAAGTCCTCGCCTCCCGCCAGCCGTGCAAGCAGCGGATCGAGGCGCCCCTCGGGGTTCCGTCGTCCCAGGTCGAGCACGGCCGACATCGCCAATGCATAGCCGGCGTCCGCCGCGGCGGCCGGCCCTCGAAGCGCACCGTCGAGCTGATCGAAGTCCGGCACCGCGCCGCGGGCCACGGCCAGATTCAGCTCGAGCCCGCCGAGCCGCTCCCACTCACCCGCCGCCCAGGAGGCGTACCCCTCGTCGAACCAGAGCGGGACCCGGACCGGCACGCGGGCGTGGAGCGCGAGATGGGCCAGCTCGTGGCGGAGCGTGCGACGGATGTCCCCGGCGTCGGCGCGAAGGAGGATCGTGTGGGCGGCGGGCAGCGCGAGTCCGGCGCCCCAGGGCGGGGCCCGCCCCCGCACCAGCGAATCGAAGTGGGCTTGGTCGGGCACCACGATCAGCGTGAGACTGTCAGGGGCGAACGTTCCGAGGCCGGGCCAGGCGGCCGGACGGCCGGCTTCCCGCGCGAGGGCCACGGCAAGGCCCGCCTGCGCCGGCCACGCCACCGCCGTCACGGTCCCGACCGCCACGGCCCGCGGCTTCGGCTCCGGCCGCTGCGCCGGCAGGAAGAGAAGAAGGAAGAGACTGCGACAGAAAACGCGAGGCGTGCAGCCCTACCCGTTCACCAGATTGCGGGGGATCTCGCCGCCGCTCGCCGCCAGGTCGAGCATCTCCCGGCACCGCTTGGCCCACGGATTGAACTTGTTGGCCTTGATGCCGTCGGTCCATGCCTGAGCGGCGCCTTCCTTGTCGCCCGCGAACCAGCGAACCCGCCCCAGCTCGAACCACGCCTCGACCAGACTGGGGCCCAGCGCGAGCGTCTTCTGGAAGAACGTCTGCGCGTCCTCGTACATCTCGCGTTCGAGGTAAACAAGCCCGAGGTAGTAGTGAGCGTAGAGCGTGGCCTTTCGGTCGTTGTCGAGCCGGATGGCCTTGGACAGATGCTCGATCGCTTCGCCGAAGATCCGCTTCTTGAGGCAGATGTAGCCGACGTTGATGCGGGCGAGTGCGTTGGCGGGCTCCTTCATCAAGACCTTGGAGAATGTGCCGAGGGCCTCGTCGTACTGTTCGCTCAGCATCTGGGCCCACCCAAGCAGCGAGAGCGCCTGGGTGGCGCCGGGGGAACGCGCGAGGGCGTTCTCCAGCGCCTGAATGGCCCCGGCGTAGTCGCCGAGGGAGATGAGGCTCCAGCCCTTCTCGATGTAGGTGGACGCGTTGAGGTGATCGGCCTGGACCGCCGGACGCGCGCCGGTGAACTGGGGTGCCTGGGGCGCGTCGATGGCGGCCGCCGTCTGCTTGTACTTGTCGACGAGCGTCCGGATGTCCTCCTTGAGCTGCGTCAGCTCGCCGAGGGCGCCGTCCACCCGCTTGAAGAAGTCGATGATGTCGCGTTTGACCGCCTCGCGGTCACCGGTCCCGCCGAGGGACTCCAGCCGCTGCTCGATCTCCCGGTACTGGCCGCGCAGCGTCGAGACCCAGGTATCGGCCATGTCAGCCTCCTACCCCGACCAAAGCAAGCCGCTCGGTGGCCGTGAGCAGCCGGCCGACGTGCAGCAGCACGATCGTGCGATTGGCGCGGGTAATGATGCCCGCGATGTAGGGCGCCGCGAGACCGCGCACCACCGGTGCCGGCGGCGTGATGGTCGTGCTATCGACGCGCAGGACCTCCAGGACCTCGTCCACCACGATCGCCACCCGCTGGTCCTCGAGGTTGAGGACCACGAGCCGCGTCTCCTCGCGCACGGGGTCGGGCAGCTCGAGACGCTTCCGCAGGTCAACGACCGGCACCGCACCGTCCTCGTAGCGCACCACGCCCTCGAGGAAGGCCGGGGCCTTGGGCAGCGGCGCTGGTCGCTCGTACCGCAGGATCCGCTCGACCTGGAGGATGTCGAGCGCGAACTCCTGCGGCCCTACGCGGAACGCGACGAGCTGGATTTCGTCTTCGGTGGCCACGTCAGCTACCTCCCTCTGCGAGCCGGCCGCCAAGGGCCGGAATGTCCAGAACCGGCACGAGGCCGCCGGGCGCGCGTGTCACCCCGATCGCCCAGGGAAGGGTCTCGCCCGGGGGCACCGGCAGAGCCGGCTCCCGAACGACCTCCTCCACCGCTTCGACTTCGAGGCAGATCCGGCGCTCGCCCACGGCGATGACCACGCCGGCATCACCGACACCTTCAGGGCACGACCCGCCGTCGAGCAGCGTGCCGAGGTGCACCAGCGGCAGCAGGCGCCCGCGAACGGTCGTGAGCCCGCGCAGCGCGGGCTGCCGTGCCGGCACGCCGATCGGCACGCCCGGGTCCACCACCTCGATCAGGTGATCGAGCGTGAGCGCCACCTGTCGGCGCCCCGCGCGAACCAGCAGCATCGCGAACGCCGCGCCGCTCACGCCCGCCCCATCCGCTCGAGCTCGCGGGTCACGCGCTCCGCGATGCGCGCCACCGGCAGCACCTGGTCGACGCCGCCGGCCTGCGCGGCGGCGTTGGGCATTCCGAAGATCGTCGAGCTTTCGCGATCCTGCGCGATCCCCACGCCGCCGGCATCGTGCAAAGCTCGCAGTCCCTCCGCGCCATCTCGACCCAACCCCGTGAGCACGACCCCGACCGCGCGCGGGCCGAACAGAGCCGCCACCGAGCGGAACAGCGGATCGGCGGCGGGACGCACGCCCCACACCGGCGGGTCTCGCCCCAGCTCGAGCCGGGCGCCGCCGCTGCCGGCGACGACGCGCATGTGCCAGTCGCCGGGCGCGACATACGCGGTGTCCACGAGGAGCGGCGTCCCGTGCTCCGCCTCGACGACCGTGAGGCGGCTCTGGCTCGCCAGCCGCTCGGCCAGGCTCCGGGTGAACCGCGGCGGCATATGCTGCGCGATGACGACGGCCGCCTCCTGCCCCCGGACCAGTCCCGGCACCACCTCCGCCAGCGCCCGCGGTCCGCCGGTCGACGCCGCTACCGCGACGCAGAATCGGGCCCGCCCCGCGAGCGTGAGGGCCGGGGCCGGCGGCGGCACCTGCGTCGGGCGCGCGAGCACGGGCAGCCGGTTGATGTCGGCGGCGCCCGCGGCGCGCAGGGCCGCGATCACGCGTTCGCCGAACCGGGCGAGCGCAGCGTCGCTCCGCTCCTCTTCCTTGGCGACGAGGTCCACCGCGCCCAGCTCCAGCGCGCGAATCGCGGCCGCGGTGCCGGGGCCGGCGTACGCGCTCACCACGACGATCGGCCGCGGCGATTCGGACATCAGGTAGCCAATGGCCTCGAGGCCGTCCAGCTCCGGCATCTCGAGATCCATGAGCACGAGGTCGGGTGCCCGCTCGTGCACCTTCCGGATGGCGTCCATCCCGTTCCGCGCCGTCGCCACGACCCGGAATTCGCCCGTGCTCTTCACGAGGTCGCTGATGAGACGCCGGAAGAACGGGCTGTCATCCACGACCAGCACGGTGCGCGGCGGGTCAGAGGGCGCGGGTGCCATGAGCCACCGACGAGATGTCCACCCGCCCGTCGCAGATCTGGAAGCGCACCGTGCGGCCGTAGTCCGCCCCGACGTCCTCCGCGACCAGCGGGATGCCGTGGGTCATGAGCGCATTCCGGCTGGCGACGATGTTCCGCTCGCCCATGTTGATCGTGCCCGGTGCGGTGAGCGAGGCAAACATGCTTGCCCCACCCGCGATCCGCGCGGTGATCCGGCGCGGACTCGCTCCGCGTCTCGCCATTTCCTCGAGCAGAAGCGGGAGCGCGGTCTGCGGGCTTTTCGCCGGGTTCTGGTGCTCCCGCCGGGACAGCGCCGGCGAGGGGAGCAGCACGTGCGCGAGTCCGCCCACCCGCACGACCGGATCATACAGAGCGATCGCGACGCAGCTGCCGAGCCCGATGGTCACGAGCACGTCCCCGGGACCGCCCACCTTGAGATCGGCCACGCGCACGATAACCTCGCGGCCGTTACGCCCGTTCACGCCGACCGCCGGAAGATCCGCTCGCGAGCGTCCACCAGCGTGAGTCGTTCCCGCGCGGGACCGAGGAGCGTCTCCACCTTGCCGAGCACCAGGATGCCGTCGCGCCGGAGCGTTTCGGCGAACGCGAGGAACAGCCGCTCCTGCATCGCGCGGTCGAAGTAGATGACGACGTTGCGGCACACGATGAGATCGTAAGGCCGCTCGGGCGGGGGCTCGCGGCTCAGATCGAGCGGGCGTACCCGGACACGCCGCCGCACGCGCTCCACGACGCGATACTGGTCGCCGTCCGGCTCGAAGTACCGGGAGCGGAGCGCGGTCGGCGTTTCCATCAGCGTCTCCGGCCGGTAGCGGGCCGCCTCGGCCCGGGCCAGGCTGTCCCGGTCCACGTCGGTGGCGTCCACGGTCACGCGCTCCAGCGCCTGCGGCCGGCCCCGCGCGTCGGCCAGCTCCGCGGCCACGATCGCCAGGCTGTAGGCTTCTTCGCCCGAGGCGCATCCGGCGCTCCAGATCCGGAGGGCCGCCGTCGGCGCCCAGAGGGCCGGCAGAAACCCCGCCGCGAGCCGCTCCCATGTCTCCACGTTCCGGAAGAAGCGGGTGACGTTGATCGTGAGGGCATCCCGGACCCGCTCGTACTCGGCCGGTGTCCGGTCGAGCACCGACTCGTACTCGGCGTAGGTGTGGACGCCGCAGGCTCGCATGCGGACCGCTATCCGCCGGCGGATGCACTTGTCCTTGTAGGCGTCGAGCGCGAGGCCGGACCCCTTGGAGATCCGGCGGGCCAGCGACTTGAAGGCGGCTTCGTCCGCGTCGCTCACGAGGCCCGCTCGAGCATGTCGAGGTTGGCGCGCGCGAGCTGGTGCCCGGGGTTGAGCTCGGTGGCGCGTTCCCAGCTGGCGCGGGCGCGCGCCGTGTCCCGCCGCTTGTACGCCAGGTTCCCCAGCTTGAAGTAGAGGTCGTCGCCCAGGTCCGGCTGGAGTTTGGCCGCCCGCTCGTAGGCCTCGAACGCGTCGTCGTACCGCCCGCTCCGGTAGCAGAGATCGGCCAGGTTCTTCGAGACCTGCGGCAGCGACGGGTCTTCCACGAGCGCCGCTTTGAGCTCCGCTTCCGCGCCGGGGAGATCGCCGGCCGCCTCCAGCAGCACCGACAGATTGTTCCGAAGCACGGCATGCTGGGGGAACGCGGCCACGCCCGCCCGGGCGACGGTGAGCGCGCCCTCGTGGTCGTCCGCGCCCGCGTGCGCCAGCCCGGCGGCCCAGTACCAGGCGGCCGGCACCGTCTTCTCGCCGATCAGCTCGCGGGCGCGCGCCAGCCGGCCCAGCGCGACCTGATACTCGCCGCGCTTGAGCGCCGCCACGGCCCAACCCAGCATGATCCGCGGATCCTCCCGCGCCCGGCCCGCGGCGTCGCCGAAGGCGGCCTCGGCCTCCTCCAGCTTGCCGAGCTGCTCGAGCGCAAGCCCCAGCGCATGGAGCGCGGCCGGGCGCGGGCCGCCCTTGTCCGACGCGGTCCTGAGAGCCTCCACCGCTTCCGCCCAGCGACCCTGGCGCAGCGAGATCAGACCAAGGAAAAACGGCGCGCTTCCCTCGGACGGCCGCAGATCGGCGACCCGCCGGAATTCGCGCAGCGCCTCGTCGAACATGCCGGCCTTGTAGAAGGCGATGCCGAGGTTCCGGTGCTCCTCGATGCGGGTGTCGTTGACCCGCGTGACCGGAGCAGCCGCAGACGTCCCGACCCGATGGGCAAAGCCCGCCTGCACCAGCCCGTACAGCGCCTGGCCGACCTCGAATTCCACCAGACCCGACTCCTCGACGACCTGTTGCACGTCGCGCGTGCCGTCGAGGAGCGGGAGGATGCTGGTCTGTGCGGTCGACAGCTTCGCGTCGGATTGCGCTACGTGAGCGCTGTCGACCGAAAAGATGAGGTCGAACGACGGAATCTTCTTCTGGATCAGGCTCCACTCGTCCACCCGGCGCGCGCCCTCGAGCAGCAGATACTCGGGGTTGATGCGGACCAGGAAGTCCTCGCGCTCGGGCCGGACGCCGGCCTCGAAGTTGAACGTTCCCTGGGACCAGGTG
>DATBQV010000176.1:0-7268 GCA_036560625.1 Gemmatimonadales bacterium | reverse complement strand
TCAGCAATACCTCCGCGGGCGCGCCCGAAGGCCGCGTGCCGAGGAGCCGCGCGTGCCGGACCCGACTGGTATTGAGCACGAGCAGATCGCCCGCCGGGATCAGACCGAGGAGATCGCCGAAGATCAGGTCCTCGAAGCCCGTCGGCCCGCCGACGAGCCGGCCGGTGCGCCGCACGACCAGGAGCCGGCTGGCGCTCCGCTCTTCGTTCGGCGACTGGGCGATCAGCGCGGGCGGGAGTTCGTAGTCGAAGTCGGAAAGGGTGAATCCCTGATCTGGCGTCAAAACAACGCGGCCTGGCTGGAAGGTGGCGTGATGCCGAATCTGCGGTATGCCAGCGGCGTGGCGCAGCGGCCGCGCGGAGTACGCTCGAGGAATCCCTGCTGGATCAGGAACGGCTCGTAGACCTCCTCCAGCGTGCCCTCGTCCTCCCCCACGGCCACGGCGACCGTGCCGATGCCTACGGGTCCGCCGCCGAACTTCTCGATGATCGTACGCAGGATGCGCGCATCCATGTCGTCCAACCCGAATTCGTCCACGTTGAGCCGCGCGAGCGCGTCGGTGGCGACGCTGCCCGTGATCCGGCCGTCCGCCTTGACCTGGGCAAAGTCGCGCACGCGCCGCAGCAGGCGGTTCGCGACGCGAGGTGTGCCCCGGCTCCGCCGCGCGATCTCCAGTCCGCCGGCCTGGTCCATCGGGACTTTGAGGATGGTCGCCGACCGCTCGACGATGGTCTTGAGGTCCTCGACCGGATAGAAGCCGAGGCGCTCCACGATGCCGAACCGCGCGCGCATGGGAGGCGTGAGCTGCCCGAATCGTGTCGTGGCCCCGATCAGGGTGAACCGCTCGAGCGCCATCGGGATGGTCTGCGCGTTGGGTCCGTCGGCGATGCGCACGTCCACCCGGAAGTCCTCCATCGCCGGATAGAGATACTCCTCCAGCGTCGGCCGCAGCCGGTGGATCTCGTCGATGAACAGCATGTCGCCCGGTCCGAGTCCGGTGAGCAAGCCGACCAAGTCGCCGGGCCTCTCGAGCACCGGACCCGAGGTCGTGCGGAGCTGGACACCCATCTCGCGGGCCATCAGCATCGCGAGTGTGGTCTTGCCCAGGCCCGGCGGTCCGAAGAACAGGATGTGGTCCAGCGTGTCCTTGCGCGCCCGGGCCGCGTCGATCGCGATCTGGAGGGCTCCCTTGACCTGCTGCTGGCCCACGAACTCGTCGAGCCGGGACGGCCGCAGTGCGGCGTCGACCGGCTCGTCCGGCAGAGCGTCGGGTGTGGTGACCTGGATGCGCGTCATGCCGCGACCGCCGTCCAGCGGACGCGGGGTCGGTCGCCCGGCTGGACCAGATGCTTGGCCCCGCAGTGCGCGCAGCGATCGATCGTGCGCGAGCTGGCGGCGGGCACCAGCTTCCGGTTCGTGGTCCCGCAGCGGGTGCAGTTCCATTCCGCGGTCAGCGCGGGGACGGCCATGGCAGTGTCCGGGTCGGGGGAACGGGTGAAAGGTAAGAGGTAAGAGGTGAGAGGTGAGAGGGCCCCGCTCGCGTCTCCCTCTCCCCTCTCCCCTCTTACCTCTCACCTCTCACCTCTTACCCGTCAGCGTCGTCAGCGCCCGCCGCACCACCGCGGCCGTATCGCCGTCGGCGCCGGTGGCCAACGCGCCGCGCACGGCGTCCTCCGCGGCACCGGGCGCGTAGCCCAGACTCACCAGCGCCCGCACCGCCTGATCCGAGCCCGAGGCCGGGCGCTCGACCACGACCGGCACGTCGTCGAAACGGTCACGCAACTCGAGCACGAGCCGCTCCGCCTTCTTCTTTCCGATGCCGCTCACGGTGCTCAGGGCCGCGATGTCACGCTCGCGAATGCTGCGCACCGTGCGGTCGGGTCCGAGCGCCGACAGCAGGGCGAGCGCCAGTTTCGGCCCGAAGCCGCTCGCGCCCAGGAGGCGCTGGAACACCGTGCGGTCACCGGCCCGGTCGAAGCCGTAGAGCGACCATCCGTCTTCCCGCACCACCAGCTCGGTGTAGAGGCTCACCCGGTTCCCTGGATGGGGCAGCCGCTCGAACACGCCAAGCGGGACGGTCACCGCGTAGCCGACCCCCCCGTCAGTCTGAAGGACGATCGTGTCGCCGTCCGTCGCGGCGAGGACGCCGGTGATGGTCGCGATCATCGGACGCCGAGCACCGCTCGCGCAAGCGCCGTCCGACGGCCGGTCAGCAACAGGTGCGTGAGCGCGATCGCGACGCCATCGGCCGCGTCCGCCGGCTCGGGCGCGCTCCGGAGCCGGAGGAGCTGCGCGACCATGTAGCCCACCTGCGGCTTCATCGCCCCGCCCCGGCCCACGACCGTCTTCTTGACCATTGCAGGCGTGTACTCACTGATCGGCACGCCGGCTTCTTCGCCCGCGAGGAGCACCACGCCTCGGCCGTGGCTCATGACCATCGTCGTGCGGACGTTCCGGGCGTAGAAGACGCTCTCCACCGCCATCGCGTCGGGCCGGTGGCGCGTGAGAAGGGCCTGGATGCCATCGTGGAGGATCCGCAGGCGGGAGGGCAGGGGGTCGCGCGCGTTGGTCTGGAGGATGCCGCACTCGAGCAGGCGTGCGGGGCGGTCCGGCGAGGATTCCACGACCCCGTAGCCCAGGACCGCCGTGCCGGGGTCAATGCCGAGCACCTTCATGGGGCGAGTCGGCTCAGGCTTCCGCCTCCGCGAGCTGCGTGGCATCGATGTCGAAATTCGAGAAGACCTTCGACACGTCCTCCAGCTCTTCCAGGGTTTCGACCAGCTTGAGAATGCGCTCGGCATCCGCCCCTTCGACCCGCACGGTGTTCTTCGGGACCATCGCCAGCTCGGCCGAGTCCACGGGGATCTTGTGCGCGCGGAGCGTGTCCTGCACCGCGTGAAACGCGGCGGGCGTTGTGGTCACTACGAACTGATCGCTCTCGCGCGCGAAGTCTTCGGCCCCGGCGTCCAGGGCCGCCTCGAGCGTCGAGTCTTCGTCGAGCTTGGTGGCGTCGAGATAGATCTGCCCCTTCCGGTCGAACATCCAGGCGACCGAATTGGACGCGCCGAGATTTCCGCCGTTGCGACTGAAGGCGTGGCGAATCTCGGCCACGGTGCGGTTGGCGTTGTCGCTCGTCGTCTCGATGAAGATCGCGGCGCCACCGGGGCCATAGCCTTCGTAGGTAAGCTCCTCGAACGACGCGCCCTCCAGCTCGCCGGTGCCCTTCTTGATGCCGCGCTCGATGTTCTCCTTTGGCATGTTCACGGCGCGGGCCGAGTCGACGGCGAGACGCAGCCGCGGGTTCCCGTCGGGATCGCCGCCGCCGGCCTTGGCCGCGACGGTGATCTCGCGGATGATCTTGGTCCACGCCGAGGCACGGCGGGCGTCCGTCACCGCCTTCTTGCGCTTGATCTGCTTCCATTTATTGTGACCGGCCATCGCGGAACTCCTTGCGGCTCCCTCAGTTGGACAAACATAAGCCGCGGGTCAATCGCGGTCCAGCAGGTCCTCGAAGCGAAGCCACCGCTGATGAAAGTACAGATCGACGAAGCCGCTCGGCCCGTTGCGGTTCTTGAGCATGATCAGCTCGGTTGCCCCCTCCATCCCCTGGCCCGGCCGGTACATCTCTTCCCGATATAGCCCGAGCACAAGGTCGGCGTGCTGCTTCACCGCGCCCCGGGCGCCCAGATCGTCGAGCGTCGGACGAGGATCGGCGCGGTCGCCGCGATGGAGCGGGAGCTGGGCGACCGCGAGCACGGCGACATCCTGGCGAACCGCGAGCGCCTTGAGCCAGCGGGTTGCGGCAGCGGTTCGATCCTCCTGGCGGGCCGGGCCCGGCGGCTGGAGCAGCTGGAGGTAATCCACGACGGCGAGGCGCCGCCGCGGCAGCACGTCGAGTGCGCCCTCGATCTCGGCGAAGCCCGGTTCCACCAGCGACCGGAGCAGCAGCGGCAGGCTCCGCTGCGAGACCGCGGCGCCACCCACCGCGGCCCGGGCCTCGTCGCCCAGCCGTCCCTGCCGCAGCTCGTCCACGGTCACCCGGCCTTCGATGGCGAGCGCGCGCTCCCGGAGTCGCTCCTCGCCCATCTCGCCCGACAGGAACAGCGTCGGCAGGCCCTGGCGCGCGACCCGAAGCGCCACAGCCAGAGCCAACGCGGACTTCCCGCTTCCGATGTCGCCGCCGAGCACGACGAGGTCCTGGCGTCGGAAACCGCCGCCGAGCACGCGGTCGAGCGAGGGGAAACCCGATGGCACGGTATCCGGCGACGGGGCGTCGGGCCGGGACTCGTCGATCCGGGCTACCAGCGATTCGAGCGGGGTGGACCCGCGGCGGCGCCCGGGCCGATGCGCGTCAGCCATGACGCAACGCCAGGCGGGCGGATCGGGCCGCGTCGGCCAGGGCCTCGCCGGCGTCAGGGCCGGCGCCCTCGCGCGCGGGAGCCACGAGCTGGCTCAGGACCTGGGCTGCTGACGCGGGGTCGCCCGGCTCGAGGTCGGCAACCGCGCCGGACAGCGCCCGGCGGAGGGGAGTTGGCAGCATGAGGCTTGAAAGCCGGTGCCCGAGCGCCGCCACGCGCTTGCGATGAGCGCGCTCGGGGGGCGGCGGATCGGTGAACAGGTCCTGCGCCACCCGCACCGTGAGCCAGAGCGCGAACACGCCGTCCCGTTTCGGCCCCCGAGCGGTCTGGGGGAGCAGACGCAACAGCGGGCTGGCCCAGGTCACGCCAGTACCCGGCAGAGCGCCGCGTACACGGCGTCCGGCTGGATTTCCTGGAGGCAACGATGATGCGACAAGGGGCACTCCTCCCCTCCGGAAAAGCTGCACGGCCGACACGGCAAGTTGCGTTCGAGCAGGACCGCGCGAGCCGCGTTGTACGGATAGTAGCCGAACGCGCGCACAGTGGGGCCGAACAACGCGACGAGTGGTGTGCCGAGCGCGGCCGCCATGTACATCGAGCCGGTTTGACCGGTCACGAGCGCCGCCGCGCGCTTGAGGACGGCGCCACTGCCTTGCAGCGACAGCACGCCGGCGCCGTTCACGGTTTCGGCCCCGCAGCGAGCCGCGATGCTTCCCGTCAGCGGCGCATCCTCAGCCCCGCCGAGAAACACCGCGCCGGCACCCGTGCTCATGATCCGACGCACCAGCCGCACCCAATAATCTCGCGGCCACCGCTTGGTGGCCTGCCCGGCGCTCGGCGCGAACGCGACGAACGGTCGCTGATCTCCCAGACCGATCTTGTCCAGCCACGCGTCCGCTCGCTCCTCGGCCTCGGGGTTCAGGAAGAATTCGGCCGGACCGCCATCGGGAGTGACCCCCAGGTGCCTTGCCGCCTCGAAGTAACGGTCGGCGACGTTCGAGTCCTGCGAGTAGTGGCTCCGCTTGGTCCGGATGAGGAGTTCCCTGGCCAGCCGGTACTGCGGCGCCGCCCGCCACCGGCCCGGCACGAGGAGCCGAAACGGCCAGCTTCGGGGGCTGTTCTCCAGGTCCAGAAGGTGGCTGAACCGGGCGACCCGTAGCCGGGCGCTGACGGCGAGCACGGAATCGTCGCGCGTCACCCCGACGACCTCGTCGATCCGGGGGTTGTCCGACAGGAGCGGGAGATAGCGGCGGTGGGTGAGGACGGTCACACGCATGTGCGGGTGCTGCTGGCGGATAGCCCGCAGGAGGGGGGTCGCGAGAAGGACGTCCCCGAGAGCCCCGAACCGGACGGCCAGGAGGTTCGCCGACACCATCACCTGCGTCATCCTCGTAAATGTATGGGCCCTCGGGAACGGGGGCCAGCGACCGGCCGGAGCGGAGGCCACGGCTGCCAAGTCCTTGATCCCACGCGTTGTGCACCCCTTCCCCAGCCCGTACCTTTCCTGCATGAGCCGGCCCCGCAGCATCCTCTGGGTGGACGATGAGGTCGAAAGCCTCATGTCCCATATCCTGTTCCTGCAGGAGCAGGGGTTCACCGTAGAAACCGCCACCCACGGTGACGATGCCATGGTGCTGCTCCAACGGCAGAACTATGGCGTCGTGCTTCTGGACGAGCAGATGCCCGGCCGCCGGGGCCTCGAGCTGTTCCAGTCGATTCGGGCGATGGATCATGCCCTCCCGGTCGTCATGGTCACCAAGAGCGAGGAGCCCGACACCCTTCGTGACGCGATCGGCGCCGAGGTGTCGGACTACCTCACCAAGCCGGTCAACCCGCGCCAGGTCCTGTCCGTGGTCACCCGTCTGCTCGAAGGCGAACGGATCCGCCAGCAGCGCCTCTCGCGTGACTTCGCGACCCGATTCCGGGAGCTGGAGTCCCGCCGGGGCTCCCCCATGGGCTGGCGCGAGTGGGTCGAGCTGGTCGTGGAGCTGGCCGAATGGGAGGTCCGTCTTGGCCAGGCGGATGAACCTGGCCTCCAGGACGCGCTTCGGACGTTGCAGGACAGCCTGCGCGACGACTTCGCCCGCTACCTGAAGCGCAACTACGCGAGCTGGCTCCACGATTCCCGGACCGACCGACCGCCGCTCTCGGTCGACATCGGGGCCGAGTTCCTCCGGCCCGTGCTGGACACGCATCGGCGTGCGATGCTCGTCGTGGTGGACTGCCTGCGGCTGGACCAGTGGGCCATGATCCGGCCGCTGATCGCCCAGCGGTTCGACGTCGAGACCGCTCACTATTTCTCGATCCTCCCGACCGCCACGCCCTTCGCTCGGAACTCGATCTTCAGCGGGCTCTTCCCCGCGGAGCTCGCCGTGCGCTACCCCCAATGGTGGGTGGAGCAGGATGAGGCCAGCCTCAACGCGCACGAGGCCGAGCTGTTGGTGGAGCAGCTCCGGAACGTTTGCGGGCGCCCGGTCCCGGTGCGCTATGAAAAGGTCTTCACCTCGGCCGACGGCGAGAGCCTCCTCAAGCGGCTCCCCGCCCACCTGGCCCAGGACGGCGTGACAGCCCTGGTCTTCAACTTCATCGATCAACTGACGCATGGCCGCACGGAGAATCTCACGCTCTATGAAGTGGCGCGGGATGCCTCCTCGCTCCGCAGCCTGACCCGCACCTGGTTCGAGCGGTCGCCGCTCTGGGACGCCCTCCGTGAGGCTGAGCGCCGCGGCGTCCCGGTGCTGCTGACCACCGACCACGGCTCGATCCACTGCCACACGCCTGCAACGGTGTACGCCAAGCGCGACACCACCTCGAACCTTCGCTACAAGTTCGGGGATGATCTCCGGGCACAGGATCCGGAGTCCGCTCTTTCGGTGGACGACCTGCCAAGCTTCGGACTGCCGCCGCGCG
>DATBQV010000175.1:0-5655 GCA_036560625.1 Gemmatimonadales bacterium | reverse complement strand
ACTCTGCCGGTCGAAGCCGGTGTTCTGGATGATGCCCCCGTCGCGTTTCACCTGGCCCGAGGCGTAGTACCGGGTGTTGTCGTCGCCGCCGCTCACGCTACCGGACGTCTCGTAGGACAGCGGCTTGTTCCCGGCCAGCTGCTGCTCGTGGTCGAAGAACGGACAGGCGGTCGCGGTGCAGCCGTTGGCGACGCCGGTCCCCGGCGAGTAGGTGGCGTCCACTTCCGCCGCGTTGGCGAAGCGGCGTTCGCCGATCGTGTTGCTCAGGCCGAAGAAGCCGAACCGCTGGGAGAGCGTCACCTGCGGCCGGCCCACCTTCCCCTTCTTGGTGGTGATGACCACGACGCCGTTGGACGCGCGCACGCCGTAGATCGATGACGCAGAGGCACCCTTCAGGACCTCGATCCGGTCGATGTCCGCCGGGTTGAGGTCGGCGATCCGGTTCACCTGTGCGTCCTGGTTCACCGTGGGGTTCGAGCCCTGGCTCGCCCCCGTCACCGCGTTCTGGTTGGACGGAATAGCCACGTCGCTCATGATGACGCCGTCCACCACGTAGAGCGGCTCGGCCGGCGCGTTGATCGACGTGATCCCGCGCATCCGGACCTGCACGCCGCCGCCCGGCGCGCCCGAGTTGGTCTGGATGTCGGCCCCCGCCACCTTGCCCTGGAGCTGCTGCTCGAGGCTCGGTGTGGGTGTCTGGTCGAGGTCCTCGGAGCTCACCGTCGCGACGGCGTTAGCCAGGTTCCGGCGCTCCTGGCCAGTGGCCTGCCCCGTGACCACCACCTCATCCAGCTTGAACGGGTCGCGATTGAGGGCGATCGTGACGGGGCCGGACTCCCCGGCTCCGAGCCGCACCTCGCCTCGCCTGTACCCGATCAGCCGGAAGACAAGCGTCACGTCCTGGTCCGGCACCCCAGCCAGGACGAAGCCGCCGTTGTCCCGGGTCTGGGCGGACTGAAGCCCGCCCTGCACCGACACCGTCACGCCGGCCAGGTTCGCCCCGGTCGACGAGTCGGTGACGGTCCCGCTCACGGTGCGCCCTTGTGCGCGCGCCGTGCCGGCCAGGACTGCCAGCAGCAGCGGTACGATCAAACACCATCTGGACTGCATGCGACCCCCTTGGAAGACGGAGACGAGGGTTGAGAAACGGGTCGGCGGCCTCACGCGTGTGAGGTCGAACCCCGGCCCCGGAGGGCCCGTGGTTGGAGAGTGAGGATGTGACACGGTGCGAATGCGAGAATGTGCACGGCCGAACCCAAGGTCCCGACCGGTCAGACAAGTTCCGTGCGGATAACGGCTTTGTCAAGCAGACGCTTGATCGGTGAAGAGGCCGGCCAGAGCCGCGGCCGAGACCGGGCGCGCGCTGGAGCTGACCCCGGCTCGGAACGCGGCCTCGCCCAGGACCGCGGCCGGCGGCGCACCCCCTTTCCTGAGGTCACGGAGTCCGGTGTCCCGCGCGGCTTTGCTGAGACTTGTCCCCGGACGGCTTGAGCAGCAGCCGATGATGCAGGAACGCCGGCGGGTCGATGCGCCCAAGTAGCCGCGCCAGACGGATCTGGCGCCCGGTCGAGCTGAGCAGGTCCGCGCCGCGGATGACCAGATCCACGCCCTGCCGGCAGTCGTCCACCGTCACCGCGAACTGGTAGGTCCAATGACCCAGCCGGCCGGCGCGGAGTCGCTCTGGCGCACGACCTCGTCGTGCTCAAGACCCAGCCACGCAAGGTCCTCGAGCAACGCGGTCTCGAACTCGGGTCGGCAGCGGCCCCGATCGTGGTCCTCGAGCCGGAGCAGCACCCGACCGCCGAGCACCCGCGCGATTCCCCAGACGAACACGGCGTTGGCCGCGTGCCCGAGATGCAGGTAGCCGGTGGGGCTCGGGGCGAAGCGGGTGAGCGGCGCGCGTGGCAGCCGGCGGCGCAGGCGATCGAGGTCGAGCGACGGCACGCGGGGAAGGTAATATTGAGACGTTCACCTCTCCCGCGAGAAGCCGATGCCTGAGCCGTCCGCCACGTTCCACCGCTGGGAAGACCTGCCCCGCGAGCGGGTGACCGATCTGCTCGACCGCCGGCTCATCTGCGGCGAGCGGATGATGCTCGCACACGTCTATCTCAAGAAGGGCTGCATCGTGCCGGCACATTCCCACGACAACGAGCAGCTGACCTACATCCTGGAGGGCGCGCTTCGCTTCTGGCTCGGAGAGGACGGCCGCAAGGAGGTAATCGTGCGCGCCGGTGAAGTGCTGGCTATCCCGTCCAACCTGCGTCACAAGGCCGAGGCCCTCGAGGATACGGTGGACGTGGACGTCTTCTGCCCCCCGCGCCAGGACTGGATCGACAAGACCGACGCCTACCTCCGCACCGGAGTGGACGATCTGTTCCGCGGATGAATCCATGCACGCGGCCAACGCCGGCTCGGTAAACCGTACCGGCCGCCTTCTCGCTCTCCAGCTGTGGCTTTGCTCCGTGGTCTGCTGGTGGGGCCTCGGCATTCCGTTCTCGAGGCTCTGGTGGCTGGTCAACGAGAAGCAGCTCCACTGGATCTTTTTCTGCTACGCCTGGGAGGTGCCGGCGGTCGGCTGGACCGGGGCGGTGATCGTCCCCTGGCTCCTGTGGCGGCGGCTCACGCGCGATCTCTCCTCCGCCACGCTGGATACGCTCCGACGGCTCGCCCGCTTTCCCTCCCGCGTGGCCCTGATGGTCCTCGGCACCAGCACGATCGGCTACGCCCTCGGCGCGCTTCAGGTCCGGCAATTTGCCGCGCTGCCGCTTCCTGAAGCCGCCAAGATCGTGGTGCAGGGACCGGTGCTCGGCGGGCTGCTGGCGGTAGCGGCGTACTTTCTCGCCGAGCGCGCGATTCGCACGCTGACGCTTCCGCACGGCCTCACCGGGGCCGGCGCGCCGGATCTCCGGGTCTCCCACTCACTTTACGCCAAGGTCTTTTCGATCACCGTCGCGCTCACGCTCGGCGTCGCGGCGCCGCTGCTGCTCTACAGCCTGACGCAGCGGCAGCTCGACGCCGAAGAGCAGATCGGCAACCGCCTGGAGGACGTGATCGCGCCGGTCCGCACGCTGGTGGAGCTGGAAGGCGCGCTGGACGCTTTTGGGACCAATGCGTACGGCTTCGTCTTCCGGCGGTCCAATAATTTTGTGGTCGCGGGCGCGGGAGCGGGCCGCGTCCTCCTGGGTGACGGGCAGGCGGACTTCGCGAAGTACCTCTCCGGCGCGGGGGCGCGGGGCCATTTCGCCGGGCGGGACGGCAGTCATAAGGTCGTCGGATACAACACCGTGCCCGGTCTGCTGCCGGACGGCGACGATGCGGTCTTCGTGGGCGTGGTCCCGATGACCGACTATGGAAGTGCCCTGGCCACGTCGGGTTCCGCGGTATTCGTCATCGGCGGGGTGTCGCTGGTGCTGGGCCTCTGCCTGGCCGGCATGCTGGCCCACAGTATCGTGGACCCGCTCCGACGGCTGCAGTCCGCCACGGTGCAGATGGCGGCCGGCAATCTTGACATCGATCCCGTCGGGGTCGCCGGCGGAGACGAAGTGGCCTCGCTCGCCCGCCAGTTCGACCGGATGGCGCAGCGGGTCCACGCCGACGAGCGGAGCCTCCGCGCCGCCTATGACGCCCTTCAGTCGGCGCAGGATCGTCTGGTCCAGGCGGAGAAGCTGGCTGCGGCGGGACGGGTCGTCTCGGGCGTCGCGCACGAGCTGAACAACCCGCTCTCCGCCATCCTCCACTTCGTCGAGGACCTGCTCGCTAATGAGGCGCTGCCCGGCTCGGATCGGGAGGCACTGACCGCCGTATCGCTCCAGGCCAGGCGCGCGCGCAAGATCGTTCGCGACCTGCTGGCCTTCGTGCGCCGCCGGGAGTACTACGGTGCGCCCGCCGACGTGGAGGCAGTCCTGCGTCACACGCTGGTCGGCCTCAAACCGGAGCTGGACCGGCTCGGCACAAAGGTGGAGGTCGCGATCGATCCCAGCCTTCCTCCGGTGTTCATCGACCCGGCGGGACTGGAGCAGGTGGTCACCAACCTCGTCGTCAACGGCGCCCAGGCGGCCGGTGTCGGCGGCATCGTGCGCGTCTCGGCGCGACCAGAGCGGGGCGGCGCCGCCGTCGAGGTCGAGGACAACGGGCCCGGAATCACGCCCGCGGCACTACCCCACATTTTCGAGCCGTTCTACACCACCAAGGCTCCGGGCCAGGGCACCGGCCTCGGGTTGTCGGTCTCGCTGGGCATCGCGATCCAATACGGCGGAACGCTCGATGGCGGCCACAGCACCGCGGAGGGTGGGGGCGCGCGCTTCTCGCTCTGGCTGCCCCCGGCGCCCGCAGGAGGGGCCGCGCGGGACGCGGCACCCGGAGCGGAGGGAGACCGGCGCCCGCGTGTGTCGCCACCGCCGGAGGCGCCGCCGGCCCAGCGGACGCTACGGGTGCTCGTGGTGGACGACGAAGAGCCCATCCGGATCGCGCTGCAACGCTACTTCAAGCGGCACGGGTGGGTGGTGGAAGAGGCGGTGGACGGTGAGGAGGGATTGCGGAAGCTGCTGGGGAACGGCCGCGCCTATGACGTGATACTCACCGATCTCAAGATGCCCCGCGTTTCTGGAACCGAGCTGCATGACCGGCTTGCGCGCGAGCGACCCGATCTGTTCCGCAGGCTGATCGTGATGACCGGTGACGTCGCTTCACCCGAGGCGGCGGCGCTGCTTGCCCGCACCGACCGCCCCGTGATTGAAAAGCCCTTCGAGCTGTCCGAGCTTGCCCAGGTGATCGGGCGCGTCGCGGCCGGCTCCTAGCGCCAGCGCCCCTCCACCCAGTACCAGCCGTGTCGGTCGTGGGCCCAGTGGCCCGGCGCCCATTGGCGATAGCGCCGATCGAGCTGGGCCCAGCGGCCCGGCACCCACACGTAGTCGCCGTCGTAGCGCCAATAGCCGCGCACGTAGATGTACCCGGGCCCGGGCCCCCCGCCGATCACCTCCACGCGTTCGGGTGGTGGACGGCGCACCACATACACTCGTCCGGGGGGCGGCGGAGCGCACGACAGCAGCAGCGCGAGGCCGAGCCCGCCAAGGCCGATGGTTGAGGAAGGAATCGAAAGAGAGCGCAGGGATCGGGATGACATGAACATGGGTCCCTCTCAGAGTCGGGAACGCGGCAACGGCTCGGGGCTGACGGACACCCCGAAGAGCCGTTAATCGCCCGCTCAACAGCTAGGCGTCGATACCCCGCACCCGATGCGGGCGGTACTCGGCCTCGAGCGCGGCCACCTCTTCGTCCGTGAGCCTGAGGTCGAGCGCCCGGATCGCGGCGTCGAGGTGCTCCGGCTTGGTCGCGCCGACGATCGGGGCGGTCACTCCGCGCCGACGGAGCAGCCACGCCAGCGACACCTCGGCCATTGTGACGCCGCGCTGCCGCGCCACACGCTCGACGGCGGACACAATGTCCCAGTCGCCGGCGGAATCGTAGAGGCGCGGCGAATACGCGTCGCTCGCCGCACGCGCCGTGCCGCCGGCCTTGAGGTCCAGCTCCGGCGGGCGCGGGCGCGCCAGCAGTCCGCGCGCGAGCGGACTCCAGGGGATCACTCCGATGCCTTCATGAAGGCAGAGCGGCAGCATTTCCCGCTCTTCCTCACGATAGAGCAGGTTGTAGTGATTT
>DATBQV010000174.1:0-10387 GCA_036560625.1 Gemmatimonadales bacterium | reverse complement strand
CCGCAGATCCACGCCACCGTGCGCTCAACGCCGAGCCCGAAGCCCGAGTGCACGAAGGTCCCGTACTTCCGCAAATCGAGGTACCACTGGTAGGTCTTGGGGTCGAGCCCCTGAGCCAGGATGCGCGCCAGGAGGCGGTCGTGATCGTCCTCCCGCTGTGAGCCACCGATGATCTCACCGTAGCCCTCGGGCGCCAGGCAGTCGTCGTTCAGCACCGTCCGCGGGTCGTCCGGGTTCTCCTTCATGTAGAACGCCTTGACCTGCTTCGGATAGTTGTAGACGAACACCGGCCGGTCGTACTCCTTGGCCAGCAGCGTTTCGTCGTCGCCGCCAAGATCGTTGCCCCAGGTCATATCCGAGCCCAACCCGTTCACCCGCGTGACGGCCTCGGTATACGAGACCCGCGGGAACGGCGGCACCACCCGCTCGAGCGGGGTCGTGTCGCGCTCCAGCTCCTTCAGCTCTTCCTTGCGCCGGTCCAGGGCGCGCCCCACCAGATACGAGACGAACTCCTCCTGGAGCCGCATGTTCTCGTTGGAGTCGGCGAACGCCACCTCGGGCTCCACCATCCAGAACTCGGTGAGGTGCCGGCGCGTCTTGGATTTCTCCGCCCGAAACGTCGGACCGAAGCAGTAGACCTTGCCCAGCGCCGCGGCCGCGGCTTCCACATAAAGCTGCCCGGTCTGGGCCAGATACGCTTTGCCGAGATCGAAGTAGTCGGTGGCGAAGAGATTGCCGGCCTCTTCGCCGATCGCGCCGGTAAGGATCGGTGTGTCCACGAGCGTGAACCCGCGATCGTAGAAGAAGTCGCGAATCGCCTGCTCCACCTCGTGGCGCACCTTGGCGACCGCGACCTGGCGCCGGCTCCGGAGCCAGAGATGGCGGTGCTCGAAGAGGAACTGTGTGCCGTGCTCCTTCGGCCCGATGGGGAAGTCCACCGAGGGGCCGAGCACGCGCAGGTCGCTCACGCCCAACTCGTAGCCGCCCGGCGACCGCGGCTCCGGCCGCACGACACCTTCTACCGCCACGCTGGCTTCCTGCGCCAGGGCCTGAAAGCCTTGCCACACCGCCTCGGGAACCTCTTTCTTCGACACGACGCACTGGAGGTATCCGGACCCGTCGCGCAGCACGAGAAACGCGATCTTACCGCTGGACCGGGTGGTCATGACCCAGCCCTGCACGGTGACGCGCTCATCGGCGTGCTGGTGGAGATCGGCGATCCGGACCGATGGCATGCGTGCGGGCTCGAGGTTGGCGTGAAACGGGCGGCCTCAGTCTACCGCCGCTCCCCGGGAGGCGTCAAACAGCGGTTTCAACGTCGCATCGGGGTCGCGCGTAAACGTTGCCAGGCGTAACCTTACGATTCAACCGCTTGAGTCGAGGTCGGACGATGATGCAGCCTGCCGCCGATGCGGCTTCGTAGCGCGATGGCCGGGGCGGTCTTCAGCGCGGTACTGCTCGCGCCCGATGCCCGGGCGCAGCGGCCGACTGTGACCCTCGCCGAGGCCTTGCGCCTGGCCGAGCAGACCCAACCGAGCATGGTCCAGGCAGAGGGGCAGGTCCGTACGTCCAGCGCGAACGTGCGCAGCGCGAAGGGCGCCTACCTGCCGTCATTCAGTCTCTCAGGTAGCGGAAACGAATCCTACAGCGGAGCCGGGTCCCGGGTCGATCCCACCACGAACCAGATCGTCGGCTCCAACTGGACCAGCAGCGCCGGCGGCACGCTGTCCGCAAGCTGGGACCTGTTCACCGGGTTCCGGCGTCGGGCAGACGTGCGTGCGGCCAATGCCTCGTCGCAGGCGGCCGAGGCCGGCCTGGTCGACGCCCGGTACCAGCTGCGCCTCACGACGACCGATCAGTTCTTCTCCGCGCTCTCAAGCGCGCAGCTCGTGGACGTCCGGATCGCGAGTGTCCGGGAGGCGGAGGAGCAGCTGCGCGCGGCGATCGCGAGACTCCGGGCCGGCACCGCGACCCGCGCCGACACCCTGACCTCGAGGGTCAACCTTGGCTCCGCCCAGCTCAACCTGGCTACGGCTCGAAGCGACCTGGCCGCCGCCGAGGCGGGTCTGGCCCGCCTGATCGGCCGCACGGGTCGCGTGTCCGCCGCAGACGACTCCAGCTTCTACAACCCCTCGATGATCGATACGACCACGCTTCGCACCGAGGCGCTCGAGCGTTCGCCCCGGGTGCAGAGCGCGCTGGCGAGCGCCCGGGCCGCCCGGGCCGCCGTCGCCGCCGCGCGCGCCGCCTATTGGCCGACGCTGACCTTCGGCGCGGCCACTGGCTACAGCGGCACAAAAGGGACCGGCACCGGGTTCAGCAACAACAGTCAGCTCAGCCTGCGCCTGAGCTGGAATCTGTTCAACGGGTTCTCCCGCGAGGCAGAGATCGTCACGCAGGAGAGCAGCGCGGACGTGGCGGACGCCACCGCGTCCGACGACGGGCGGGTGGTGGACGTCGGCATCACGACGTATCTCGCCCAGCTGGACGCGGCGTCCACCAGCATCGCAATCACGCAAACGAGCGTGGCCGCCGGCGAGGAGAACCTCCGCGTCGTGCAGGAGCGCTACCAGCTCGGCGTCGCCACCATTGTGGATCTGCTGACGGCGCAAGCGACGTTGGACCAGGCAAGAGTCGACTCCCTCAACGCCCGCTTCGACTATCTGCGGGCCAAGGCCCAGCTCGAAGCGATCGTGGGGCGTTCGTTGTGAGGCCCGCGCTCGTGGTGGTCGCCGTCCTGGCGGTGGCGGCCTGCAAGAAGGCGGTGCCCGCTCCGGTCTACGAGACCCTCCCGGTCGAGCAGCGGGACATCGTCGTCTCCGCGCACGCGACGGGCACCGTACAGGCCGATACGACCGTCGAGGTGAAGACCCGCGCCTCCGGTGAAGTCCTTGCCATCAAGGTGGAGACCGGCCAGGTCATCAAGCGGGGCGCGCTCCTGATGCAGATCGACCCTCGCCTGTCGCGGAACTCCGTGGCCCAGGCCGACGCGAACGTCGCCGCGGCCAAGGTCCAGCTCAACAACGCCACGGTCCAGAAGGGGCGGTCGGACAGCCTGCTCGCAGCTCAGGCGATCACGGTCCAGGAGCACGACCAGGACGTTCTGGCCTACGCCAACGCGAAGGCCGCGCTGGTCTCGGCACAAGTCGTCCTGGACAACGAGCGGATCAGCCTCGAGGACGCGAACGTGCGGGCGCCGATCACCGGCACGATCATCGAGATCGATGTGGCCCGCGGCCAGGTGATCGCGTCGGCCACATCGAACGTTGGCGGAGGCACTACACTGCTCAAGATGGCGGACCTCACGCTGGTCCAGATCTCCACGCCGGTGGACGAAACCGACATCGGCAAGATTCAACCGGGCCAGACGGCGACGGTCACGGTGCAGGCCTTTCCCAGCCGCCCGTTCACCGGCACGGTGCTCAAGATCGAGCCGAAGGATACCGTGCAGCAGAACGTCACCATGTTCCCCGTCCGGGTGCGGATCGACAACCGGAACGGGCTGCTGCGGCCCGGGATGAACGCCGATGTCGAAATTCATGTGGGCCAGCGGGCCGGCGTTCCGGCCGTCGCCAATGCCGCGCTTCGGACCATGCGGGACGTTGCCTCGGCGGCACAGGTGCTGGGCCTGGATCCGCAGGCGGTCCAGGCGACGCTCCAGCAGCAACAGCAGCAGCAACGCCCACCCGATGGGCGCGCCGACAGCGCGGGCGCCCCAGGCGGCCGGCAGGCTGACACCTCGGCCGCGGGGCCGGGGAACCAGGGCGCGGACCAGAGAGGCCAGGCCGGCGGCGAGGGTGGCGCAGGCGGGACTGGTGGTGGCGCGACCGGGGGAGCGCGCGGACGGCGGGGCGGCGGCGGTGCCACCACCGGCGGGCGGTACATCGTCTTCGTCCAACGCAACAATCAGCCCGTGCCAGTTTGGGTCCGCACCGGCCTCACCGACCTGGACTACAGCGAGGTCCTCGAGGGCCTGCAAACCGGCGATTCGGTCTACATCCTGCCGAGCGCGAGCCTGGTGCAATCGCAGCAGCAGTTCAAGCAGCGGATCACGAACCTGACCGGCGGCGGACTCCCGGGAATGCGGCAGCAGGGCGGCTCGACCGGCTCGACCCGCCCGGCCGGAGGCGCCGCGGCGCCGAGGTAGCATGCAGCTCACCGAGACCGTCGCCTCCGCGCTGCAGTCCATCCGGGCCAACATGCTCCGGGCCGGGCTCACCGCGCTCGGCATCATCATCGGGGTCGGCGCGCTCATCGCGATGGTGGCGCTGGGAAGCGGCGCGCAGAAGGCCGTCGAGGCGAGCATCAACGCGCTCGGCACCAATCTCCTGCGGGTCTTTCCGGGTCAGAGCTTCCAGGGCGGCGTCGCCAGCGCCAACCGCGTCAGTCTCACGCTCGACGATGCCGAAGCCCTCCAGCGGGACGGCCGGCTCTTCACGGCCGTGGTGCCGGAGATGCAGCAATCGCTTCAGGTGAAGCTGGGCAACCGGAACGCCAACGTGACGGTCGACGGCACCACGACGGATTATCCGGCGGTGCAGAACTCGCCGATCAAGTACGGCCGCATGTTCTCGGCCGGCGACGACGCGGCGCGCCAGCGCTATGCTGTCGTGGGCGCGTCGGCGCCCGACCTCCTGGGCGTGAACCAGGCGGCCATCATCGGGCAGGAGATCCAGATCGCGGGCCTTGGTTTCGAGGTGATCGGCGTGCTGGCCGAAAAGGGGTCGGCCGGCTCGTTCGCGAACGTGGACGAACAGGTACTGATCCCGCTCCAGACTGCGCGCTATCGGGTCTTCGGCACCGATCGGCTGCGCTCGATCACCGTGCAGATCACGCCGGGCATCCCGCTCGAGCGGGGGATGGTGGACATCGAGCGCGTGCTCCGGCGCGAGCACAAGATCCGCCCCGGCGGCGACAACGACTTCCAGATCCGCAACCAGCAGGACATCCTCAGCACCCAGCAGCAAGCGACCGAGGTGTTCACCTACCTGCTCGCCGGCATCGCCGCGGTGAGTCTGCTGGTGGGCGGCATCGGAATCATGAACATCATGCTGGTCTCCGTCACCGAGCGCACCCGGGAGATCGGCATCCGGATGGCCCTCGGCGCGAGCCGGACCAACATCCTGCTTCAGTTCCTCATCGAGGCGCTGGTCCTCTGCACTCTCGGCGGGACGCTGGGCATCCTGCTCGGTGCCGGCGTCGCGCAGGCGGCGAGCTACCTGCTGCACTGGAATACGCTGGTTTCGCCCGGGTCGGTGGCGCTGGCGTTCGGTTTCAGCGCCGGGGTGGGGATCATCTTCGGTCTCTGGCCGGCCCGGCGCGCGGCCAGTCTCGACCCGATCGAGGCACTCCGGTACGAGTAGCGGTTCCGGCCCGTCAGCCGACCCGGAACAGCTCCACCGCTCTCGGATAGCGCGCCAGCGCGCGATCGCGGAGCGCACGGTTCTCGGCCCGCTGGAGCGCGGGATCGCGCCCCAGCAACTCCCCGGCCAGCTCCCGGGCACGGGTGAGCAGCTCCTCGTCGTCTGGCAGGCGGGCATGCCGCACCTCCACGCCTCCCGATTGCCGCGCGCCGATCAAGTCCCCCATCCCCCGTTCCCGAAGGTCCAGCTCCGCGATCCGGAACCCGTCGTCCGTCGCGGCGAACGCCTTCAGACGCTCGGGCACCGCGCCGTCGACCATCAGGATGCAGAAGCTCTCCCCCGCCCCCCGTCCCACTCGCCCCCGAAGCTGGTGCAGCTGCGCGAGGCCGAACCGCTCCGGATGCTCGATCACCATGAGCGTCGCGTTGGGTACGTCGATCCCGACCTCGATCACGGTCGTGGCCACCAGCACGTGGATCTCTCCGGCCCGGAAACGCCGCATCACCGAGTCCCGCTCGTCGCCCTTGAGACGCCCGTGGACGAGGCCGACGGCGAGCGACGGCCACCGCGCCGCGAGAGTCTCGGCCATCGTGGTCGCGGCTCGTAGATCCGCCCGCTCCGACTCCTCGATCACCGGCAGCACGACGTAGGCCTGCCGTCCGGCCCGGCACTCGGACTCGACAAAGGCGAGCACCTTGTCCCGCTGGCTCGCCGTGCGCACCGCGGTGCGGACCTCGCCTCGTCCCGGCGGCTTCTGCCGCAGCGTCGAGACGTCGAGATCGCCGTAACGCGTGAGGGCGAGGGAGCGCGGGATCGGAGTCGCCGTGAGGAGCAGCACGTCGGGAGCCGCTCCCTTGCCGATCAGCGCGGCGCGCTGCTCAACGCCGAACCGGTGCTGCTCGTCGACCACGACGAGGCCCAGACGGCGGAACGCCGTGCTTTCCTCCAGCAGCGCGTGGGTCCCGATCGCGAGGCGCGCCCCGCCCTCGGCGAGTCGCCGCCGAACCGCGGCCTTGTCCGCCGCCGTGAGGCGGCCGATCAGCAGCTCGGGCCGCAGCCCCAGCGGCTCGACCAGCTGCGTCAGCGTGGCCGCGTGTTGCTCCGCCAGAAGCTCGGTGGGCGCCATCAGCGCGGCCTGGTAGTCGTTCTCGATGGCGAGCAGCATGGCAAACAGCGCGACCACCGTCTTGCCGGTGCCCACGTCGCCCATGAGAAGCCGGTGCATCCGGTCGGCCGCGGTCATGTCCGCGGTGATCTCCCGCAGGGCGCGCTGCTGATCGGCCGTGAGCGCCCAAGGGAGGCTTTCCCGCAGCCGGGTGGTGAGGTCGCGCTTGATCTCGAAGGCGACACCGCTCCGGGCCCGTTTGGCGATGGTCCGCGCCCGCACCAGCATGAGCTGGAGATCGAGCAGCTCGTCGAACGCGAGGCGGCGCCGACCCTGCTCCGCTTCGGCGATGGTCTGGGGCCGGTGCACCATCCGCAGCGCATCCGCGAGGCGGGGAAGCTCGGCGGCGGAGCGGACCGCCTCGGGGATGATGTCGGGCGACGCGGCGATGAGCTGGTCGAGGTGCCGGTCCACCAGCCCGCGGATCACCTTGTGGCTCAGGCCCTCGGTGGCGGGGTAGACCGGCAGCACTTTCCCGCCGCTGAGCGGATCGGCGTCGCCATCGGCGTCGGCGAGAATGAGGTATTCTCGCGGGGCCATCTGCCGGCCGTGGTAGAAGCGCACCGGTCCCGACACCAGCAGGGTCTGGCCGACCTCGATCGTCCGATCCAGAAACGGCTGGCCCGGCCACACGCATTCGAGTGTGCCACTCGCGTCGCGCAGCACCACGTGGAAGATGCGAAGGCCTTTGCGGGTGGGAACGATCGCTTTGCTCGTGACGCGTCCGACGCCAGCGACTTCCATCCCGACCCGCGCACTCGCGAGCGGGGTGACTGATGATGCGTCGACGTAGCGATGGGGGAGATGCCAGAGCAGATCCCGCGCGGTGCGGATCCCGAGGCGGGCAAGCACCTCCGCCCGCCGCTCGCCGATGCCCTTGAGAAACTGCACCGGCGTGTTGAGGTCGATCGAACGGGCGGACACCGGCGGCATACGCGCGGCCCTAGGCGGCCTCGCCAACGAGGCCGGCGGCGAACCGCTCGGGATCGAACGGCTCGAGGTCGTCGAGCGACTCGCCCAGGCCCACGAAGCGAATGGGGAGCGCAAGCTCCCGCCGGAGGGCAACCACGGCGCCACCACGAGCACTCCCGTCGAGCTTGGTGATCACGATCCCCGTGGGCGACACGGCCTCGCCGAAGAGACGTCCCTGCTGGATCGCGTTCTGCCCGACCGTGCCGTCGAGCACCAGCAGCGTCTCGTGCGGCGCGCCCGGCACCCGGCGCGCGACGACCCGGGCCACCTTGCGCAGCTCCTCCATCAGCCCTTCCTGGGTATGGAGCCGACCGGCGGTATCCACGATCACCGTGTCGAGGCCGCGCGAGCGGGCGGCGTCGATCGCGTCGAACGCCACGGCGGCGGGATCGCCTCCCGCCGCGCCCGAGACGCAGGGGAGGTCGAGGCGCTCCGCCCAGACCTGGAGCTGGGCGATCGCGCCGGCTCGATAGGTGTCGGCAGCGGCGAGCAGGACTTTCCGGCCCTCGCGCTGGAGCCGTCGGGCCAGCTTGGCGGTCGTCGTCGTCTTTCCGGTGCCGTTGACGCCCACCATGAGAATCACGGTTGGTCCCTCACCTTCGGCCCGCGCGATCGCTCCCGGATCACCAGGCGCGGCAAGCAGCGCCGCGATGCTCGCCTTGAGCGCGCGCCTCAGATCGGCCTCGGTCTTGAGCGCGCCCTTCCGCACCTCTTCCTCGAGGGCGGCCGTGAGCTCCACGGTGGCGGGGACGCCGAAGTCGGCCTCGATGAGCAGTCGCTCGAGCGCCTCGAGATCCTCCGCGTTGAGGCCGCGGATGATCGCATTCACGTCGGTGAACGCGAGGCGCTTGAGCCGGGACCAGAGGGACGCCTTCTGTTGATCGAGCCGAGAAGCCATGAAACCCCGTGAACAGTGAACAGTAAACAGTAAACGGGGGGCCCCCGCGCACGGAGGCCCCGTTTACCGTTCACCGTTTACCGTTCACCGCCGTCATCTGAGTCCCAGCCTCCGTCTCGCCACCCATTCCCCGGCGAGCCCCAGCACGCAGAGCGCAAAGAGCCAGGGCCACTCCCGCGCCGAGCGTGTCGTCGAGGCCAGCGCGGCGCGCGCGTCGTGCGGGGTCAGGGAGACCGGGTGCGGGAGCAGCTCATCCGAGTACTGCTCGACCGCCACCGTCCCGGTGCCGCCGGGCCCGAGCTTGTAGCGATACTCGCCCGGGGGCAGCCACACCGTTGCGCGCCCCGCACCGTCGAACCGCAGCGTGTCGGCCGCCGCAGACCCGCCGGTCCACTGGATCGGCACCGGCCGGGCGGCACCGGGACCGATCCATTCGAACACGAGCGGACGGCCGCTCGACACCACACCCCGGACCGGCCGCGCCACACCCTGAGCGGAATCGACCCCGGCGAGCAGCCAGCTCAACGTCGCCGCGACCCAGGCCCGATAGCTCTGCTCGCTCGACCCTCCCCGGAACGCCCAGCGCCAGAGGCCGTCCACGAACACGGTCACCTCCCGCGTCCGACCCAGGTCGCGACCCACGACCGCCGGCCACTGCGGACCGCGTCGGCCGTCCTGGGCCGACAACGCGATCCAGTCCGCCGGCGGCGTACGCAGCTCGGTCAGCTGCACCGCCGGCGGGAACGAATCGACCGGAAATCCAGCGAACGCCTCCGCCACGGGCGATGCGCCGGCGGACATGAGATACCAGTCGCCCGGCGTCGGCGTCCCGTCGCTGGTCTCGCCGCTGGGCCAGCGCCACACACCGCGGGCCCGGCCACCGTCCGCGATGCCGTCGACGTTCCCCTTGAGCACCACCACGTCAGCCCGGCGAGCCGCCTGCCGCACCTGCTCCGCGCCGACAAGCGCGAGATCCTGCAGCGAGCGCCAGCGGTCCGCCTCGAGGCGCGCATAGCCGCGCACGGGAAGCTGGGCCACGTCCTTGAGCGCGCGGTAGAGAAAGCGGGTATCCCAGTCAGTCGGGCCGGCGAGCACCACAATACCGGGCGTCGGGACGATGCTGACGAGGTGGAGGCGGCGGTCGGTCCTGGGCTCCGCGTCGTGCTGATCCACCAGCGCGACCTGCAGCACATGGTCGCCGGGTGGGAGACCCGCCGACGTGGCCGCGAGCCGCACCCGGCCGGCGCGAGCGGCGCCGAGACGGACCGTGCGGCGGGCAAGACGGCGGGTTCCGTCGTCCAGGGCGACGATCGCGCTGTCGGCAGCGGGCGCGCCAACCGCCTGGACCTCGGCCTCGAGCACGAGTGAATCACCGCTCGTGATCCGCGCGGGACCCTTCACGCCGGTGATGGCAACGTCCGGCTGCGACGCACGAGGGAACAGGCGGACGCTGGTGCGCGCGAGCAGGTCAGGCGGCACGTCGCGCGCGTCCTCGATCTCGCCGTCGGTCACGACGATCACCGGCCGGTCGCTCGCCGACGCGGCGAGCAGGGCCGGTGCGAGCAGGGACCGGCCCCGGTCGGGCGCGGTGTCGGCGCCACTCCGCTCGTCGCCGAAGAGGCGGACGTCGCCCCATCGGGCCGCGGAGTCACGAGCCTCGCGCCAGCGTCCCCCCGCCGCGGTCTGGCTGATGGAGCCGTCCAGCAGCACGAGCGGCCGCCGCTGCGGGGCCGCGACCGGACAGCTCAGGTTGAGCAGCAGCAGGCCCAGCGCGCTCCACGCCGCCGCCCGACAGACGAGCGGCACCACGCCGCGCCGGCCGAGCCGCTCCAGATACAGATAGGTGAACGCGGCGAGGGCGACGGCGAGGGCCACGACGAGGGTGAGGCGCATGGAAAACAAGTAAACAGTAAACAGTGAACCGTGAACAGGGGGCGCCCCGTTCACTGTTCACTGTTCACTGTTCACTCCTTACCGTTTACCCCTCCA
>DATBQV010000173.1:0-2357 GCA_036560625.1 Gemmatimonadales bacterium | reverse complement strand
TTGACGTTCTGGAGATTGTTCGCCCGCGCGCCCACGAGCCGGAGCCGGCGCTTCCGGTCGGCGAGCCGCCGACCCGGAGGCACCGGGATACGGAGATCTCTGCGGAGATAGCGAGCCGTGAGCGACGTCGGATGCCGCAGGATCTCGTCCACGGTCCCCTCCGCCACGACCTCGCCGCCGAGGCGGCCCGCCCGCGGACCCAGGTCGATGACGTGATCCGCCGCGCGGATCGTGTCCTCGTCGTGCTCGACCACGATCACGGTGTTGCCGAGGTCCCGGAGCCCCTTGAGCGTCCCGAGCAGGCGCTCGTTGTCCCGCTGGTGCAGGCCGATGCTCGGCTCGTCGAGGATGTAGAGCACACCGACCAGCCGTGACCCAATCTGGGTCGCGAGCCGGATGCGCTGGGTCTCCCCGCCCGATAGCGACGTGGCGCCGCGGCCGAGCGTGAGGTAGTCGAGCCCCACGTCGCGCAGGAAGCGGAGCCGGTCGCCGACTTCTTTGAGGATCGGCCCCGCGATTTCCGCATCCACGCCGGTCCTGCCGTTGGCCTTGAGCGGGACGCTCTCGAAGAACGCGAGCGCCTTGGAGACGGGCAGGTCCACGACGTCGCCGATGCTCCGGCCGTTCACCAGCACGGCGAGACTCTCGGGCTTGAGTCGCTTTCCGCCGCAGGTCTGGCACGGTTGCTCGATCATGTACTCCTCCAGCGACTCCCGCACGGCGTCGCTGGTCGACTCCCGGTAGCGCCGCTCCACGTTCTTGAGGACGCCTTCCCACTCGCTCTCGAACTCCTTGCCGCGGCCACCGTCCACCGAGAACCGGAACCGCCCGGGCGCGCCGTACAGAATCGCCTTGCGGGCGTCCTCGCTCAGCTCCCCCCACGGGGCGCTGAGGTCGAACTTGAACGCCTTCGCGAGCGTCGGCAGCACGACCTTCCGCAGATAACCCGTCGGCTCTCCCCAGGGGAGAATGACGCCCTCGAGGATCGAGATGCTCGGGTCGCCGAGGATGAGATCGGCGTTCACTTCACGGCGGGTGCCGACGCCGTGGCAGTCGGGGCAGGCCCCAAACGGGGAGTTGAACGAGAACTGCCTCGGCTCGAGCTCGGGAAACGAGAGGCCGCAGACCGGGCAGGCGAACCGCTCGGAAAAGAGCACCGAGTCGACGACCGGCCGGATCGCGCGGCGTGACCGGGGCTCGCCCTCGGCGCCGTTGCCGGCGGATCCGGGATGGCGAACGACCTCCACCACGCCGTCCGCCGCCTTGAGCGCGGTTTCGATGGAGTCATTGAGACGCGAGCGGTCGGCGGGGCGCACCAACAGCCGATCGACCACGACGGCGATATCGTGGTTCTGTCGCCGGTTGAGCGTTGGCACTTCCCCCACGTCATAGGTCTCGCCATCCACACGGACGCGCACGAAGCCGCGTTTCCGGACGTCCTCGAACAGATCGCGGAACTCTCCCTTGCGCCCGCGCACCAGCGGCGCAAGGACCTCGATGCGCATCTCCTCGGGCCAGCCCAGCACGGCGTCGGTAATCTGGGAAGCACTTTGCCGGCTCACCGGGCTGCCGTCGTTCGGGCAGTGAGGAATGCCGACGCGATCCCAGAGCAGGCGCAGGTAGTCGTAGATCTCGGTGACGGTGCCGACGGTCGACCGGGGATTTTGTCCCTGGGTCTTCTGCTCGATCGAGATTGCGGGGGAGAGCCCTTCGATCGCGTCGACGTCGGGCTTCTCCATCAGGCCGAGGAACTGGCGCGCGTAGGCCGACAGGGACTCGACGTACCGGCGCTGGCCTTCGGCGTAGATCGTGTCGAACGCGAGGGAAGATTTGCCCGATCCGGAAAGCCCCGTGATCACGGTGAGCCGGTTTCGGGGGATGCGGACCGAGATGTCCTTGAGGTTGTGTTCGCGAGCACCGCGCACCACCAGGTATTCCTGAGCCATAGCCCTGAAACGTACCGGCCCCCACGCCCCCGTTCAATCCGCAGGACCTCGAAACCTGAGTCGCGGCCTCCTTCCGCGTTGACGAAATCGGCCGTAGCATATGGAAGCCCGGTCCTCCTATGGAGTCTTCGAGATGCCACGCACGCGCCGCCGCCGGCAACGCGCCGGGGAGCGCACGGACGACCTGTTGCTTCGGCCGTCGCCGCGCCCCCCCGGTCCCTTCCTTGTAGCGGCCCCGCTCGCCTCCGCTGCCACACTTCCGGCGCCCCCGGTGCCGGAAAGCCCCGTTCTCCGCCTGACCCGGGAAGTCGGCCGGGCCGAGGAACGGGGGCGCGCCGACGAGGCGCTGGCGTTGCTCGACGACGAGCTGAAGAGCCAGCCCGAGGCGGTGGATCTGCTGGTGCTCCGGGC
>DATBQV010000172.1:0-3549 GCA_036560625.1 Gemmatimonadales bacterium | reverse complement strand
CACACCCGTGATCCGAACTCCCGCTCGAGCGTGATGTAGGCGCGGGTCGCCACCTCGTGCGCGGGCGTAATCAGGAGGATGCTCGCTGGGGCGCGGCGTTCAATCCGCGGGGTGGAACCGACTGAGGAGAACATTTTGGCGACTGCCGCAAGATGGTCAGGCGGCACGGCGCGCGCTACCGGGACGGATCGGTTTCGGGCGCACGGCCCGGGGGCTGCCGGTTGCTGGCCTCCGCCGTAGCTTTAGCGAATCAAGGGGAAACGCTCATGGCCAAGATTCTGGACGAAATGCTCGCCGCCAACCGCGCCTACGCTGCGACGTTCGGCGACAAGGGCAAACTCGCGATGCCGCCGGCCCGGCGGTTTGCCATTCTCACCTGCATGGATGCTCGGCTCGACCCGGCGAAGTTCGCCGGCCTCGCTGAGGGGGACGCTCACGTCATCCGAAACGCCGGGGGCCGGGCGAGCGACGACGCGATCCGCTCGCTGGTGATCTCCTACAAGCTGCTTGGGACCCGCGAATGGTTCGTCATCCACCACACCAACTGTGGCATGGAGACCTTCACCGACGAGGTGATGCGGGGCTTGCTGGCGCAGAGTCTCGAAACGGCGGCTCTCGATGCGAAGGGCTGGCGTGACACCGGGCGAGGGCCGGGCGCGACGGAGGGTGAGTTCGTCGATTGGCTCACCATCCGGAATCAGGTCGAGAGCGTCGCCGCCGATGTCCGGCGCATCCGGTCGCACCCGCTCGTTCCCAAGACCATCCCGGTCTACGGCTACGTCTACGATGTGGCGACCGGGCGCCTGGTCGAAGTCCCCGAAGCCACGCGGATTGGCGAATCCCGCAACGCCTGAACGCCCTATCGTGGTGCTGGATACACGCTGCATCAAGCACCTAAGCCGCCCAAGAACTTAGGCGGACGGCGGCTCCCCGGGCGAGCCCCCTGCATTGGGCGGCCGCCCCACCAGCCGATGAAACACCCGCTCCACCGGTCCACCCACCACCAGCACCAGCAACGTCAATCCGGTCCCGAAGCCGACCGGCTCCCACGCCGCCGCACCACACGCGATCCCCAGCGTCGCCACGATCCAGATGGTCGCCGCCGTCGTGAGGCCCCGAACGCTCTTCCCGCTGTCCCGATGCAAGATCACGCCGGCGCCGATGAACCCGATGCCGGTGATGATCCCCTGCATCACGCGACTCGCGGACGCAGCATCCGCACCGTCGCTTGCCACCACCGTCAACAACGCGGCGCCCAGGCACACGAGCGCGTGCGTGCGCACCCCCGCCGGCTTGCCCCGCAAGTCACGGTTGAGGCCGATGCTGCCGCCGACGAGCACGGCGACGGCAAAGCGGAGAGCGACTTCCGACGCGGTCATCGTGACGGAAGCTGGTGCGGCGCGTCACGCCCCGCCAGCCCCACGGCTCACGCGACTCGATTCTGTGATCTGCGTCGCGTCGCGCGACCCGCGCCGCATGCAGAATGGAAAGAGCCAATTCCCTGTGGAGGGGAGCACCATGACGGTGGAACACGCCCTGGATTTGCTGGCCGAATTCTCCGCCGGTCTGAGCAGCCTGCGGGGCGACGTGGCGGACGACGACTATCCGGATCTCATCGCCAAGCTACGCGAGTGGGAGGAGCTGGATGCGCTGGGCTACATCTGCATCCTCGACGTCGCCTACGACGGGTCGACGCCGACCCGCCGGCTGCACCGGGCGATCGCGATTCTTACCGAGGAGGGACGGAAGCTGCTGCGGGTCGCGGCCTCCGCGTGAGCGAAGGGCTCACGGCAGGCTGAGCGGGTCGGCCACCGGAGGGGCGTCGGCCCGGATTTCAGGCTGAAGCAGCCGACCCCAGGTCGTACTGTAGGGGTGCACCTGCATGACCGCTCTGCCGCCGGCTTCCATGGGGCGCGCGTCGTTGCCCCAGCCGAAGATGCCGTCGGTGAGATCGAAGACCGTCCGGAAGCCGTGGTGCTGGAGCCAAAGCGCGACGCGCGCGCTCCGGTACCCGACGCGGGAGTAGACGACGACCGGTGTGTCCCGCGGAAAGGCGGCGATCGCCTTCAGGCCCGGCTCCCGGGGGTCGACCCGCGTCGCGCTGCGCAAGTGACTAAGCGCGAACTCGGCGCCGGTCCGCGCGTCGAGCAGGACCGGCTGCGCACGGGTCGAGTCCGCGCGCCAGCGGGCGAGGTCATCGGCGTCCAGCGGTTGGATCGTGGGAAACTTCCGCTCGGTCACCCGCTCAATCACGGCGAACGCGATGGCGCGACGGTTCCAGACGAGGAGAAAGACCCCGAGCAGCAGCAGCACCACCACAATGCCGGCGACGATCCAGCCGGCGCTCCCGACGGAGCGCTGGACGCGCTGCCACCGACCGACCGGCTCGTCGTCGTACACGGGGTGGTGCCTCCCTCTTCATGCTCCATCGGGGCGCCGGGATTCGAACCCGGGACCTCCTGCTCCCAAAGCAGGCGCGCTACCGGACTGCGCCACGCCCCGCAACGATCTATCGGACCGCCACTTCACGTTGCTCGCTTCCCTTTGCTGCGCGACGCGGAGGCGTGCTGTGTCTGAGCGCTCCGAGACGCCCCGCCAGGCCTTAAGGGGCATGGCTCGGTCCCCGAGCACGACGTCAAAGCATAGTCCGCTCGTTGGGTTGCTGGTAGCACCGATTGAGAGGCGCAGGGCGCCGGCTGGCGCAGCCCGCGCTTGGGCGGTCGCGGCAGCCGACCCGACTTAGCGGGTCTTCAGCTTTATGTCGATTACCCCGTTCGGGAACCGCGAACCGTACCGCATCCCGACATCGGACGCGCTGATGTATCGGATCTCCTCAATTGTACTCGCCGGGATCTGCTTGAGCTCGTCAAGGCCGCCCATCTCGGTGCCGTCCACGAAGACGCCTCCTTCCGGCCGGGGATCCGGCTGATTGTTCCCCGAGGGCTGACCGGTTACGCCACCAGCCGCGCCGCCGCTCACGCCACCGCTCGTAGTCCCGCCGCCGCCCGCCCCGCCACCTGCTCCGCCAGGCCCAAGGGCTGGGCCGCCTGAGAAGGTGGCCGTCCCACCGACGCCGATCGTACTGCGCTGGGTCATCCGGTGAAGGAATTCGGGCCGCAGCTTTTGGACGACCTCATAGGCGTTGGTCTCCTGCGCCTGCTCGATCTCTTCCATGGTGATCACCCGCCGGTCGCGCTTGGCGGGGGTGGATACCTGCTGCGCGTCAGCCGGAACGCCGCCGATGAGCACAGCCACGGCCAGTAGGCCAAGAATCCTTGACGTTGCCATGAGAAACCCTCCCGTGTGGGGGATCGTCTCCCAAACTAGCGTTTGCTCCAACGACCGAAAGGCCAGCCAAATAAGTCACCAGCCCCGTCCCGTGCAGGGAGCGATGACGCTGTTCGCGCGCTGCGTCGGAAGGCGGAGCTCCTCGCGCTGGAGCGAGTCAGTGAACACAGTGACGCGGCGCTCCGCTTCGATCGGGGTCCAACTATTTGCGGGTGCCTGGTGCGGATTACGCCGGCCTACCACGCGGCCGGCGTGGGCGGC
>DATBQV010000171.1:0-9896 GCA_036560625.1 Gemmatimonadales bacterium | reverse complement strand
GCTCCCGGCGGTGAGGGCTTCATGGCCCTGCTGGACCACGAACTTTCGCAGGGCGTTGCGGATCGACTCTTCGTCGTCCACTACGAGGATGGTTATCGGTCCGTCGGCCAGGGCCACACACTCTCCGAGACGGCGGGGCGGTCGCGCACCGTCAAATTGAACACGCCGGCCCGGGAGGCGACCGCCGGCCGGCGCGAACGGACTCAGAAGGAGGGTAGCCGGAAGCTACTACCCCACGAACTCGACCGCCACCCGCCCCGGAATCACCCCGGCCCGATGGCCTTCATCCAGCAACCGCTGCACCGCGGCCCGGCCGCGAGGGCCGTAGTCCACGGTCCACTGGTTGACGTACATCCCCACGAAGGCATCGGTGCGCTCGTCGGTCAGCCCCCGGCTGAAGCGTTTCGCGTGAGCGAGGGCGGGCGCCCGGTGCTCCAGGCCGTACACGATGCTCGCTCGAAGATCGCGCGCGATCTGCTGCGTGACCGCGGGTCCCAGATCGCGCCGAACGACGTTGCCACCGAGCGGGAGCGGCAGTCCGGTCTCCCCGAGCCACCAGGCGCCGAGATCGGCCCAGAGCGCGAGCCCCTGGTCGGCGAACGTAAGCTGTCCCTCATGAATCAACAGGCCGATGTCGACCTCGCCCGCGTGGACCGCATCCTCGATTTGATCGAAGGGCACCACGACTTCGGCAAAGTCCGGCTGGAAAAGCCTGAGCGCGAGATAGGCCGTCGTGAGCTTGCCCGGCACGGCAACCCGCCGGCCCCGGATGGCGGTGCGGGGGTCGCTGGGCGTGGGGGTCCGGGACACGAGCCGCGGGCCGTAGCCGTCTCCCATGGACGCGCCGCTGGCGAGCAGGGCGTACCGGTCGGCGACGTAGGCGTAGGCGTGAATCGAGACCGCCGAGACCTCCAGCTCACCGGCCAGCGCCCGCCGGTTCAGGCTTTCGATGTCGGAGAGCTCGTGGACGTAGCGGAGGTCGCCGGTGTCGAGCTTGCCCTCGGCGAGCGCGTAGAACATGAACGCGTCGTCGGAGTCGGGACTGTGCGCAACCCGGATTGTCTGGGGCATCGGGGAAACGGTGACGGTGAACGGTGAATGGTGAACGGTGAACAGGGGTGAACGGTAAACGGTGAACAGTGAACGGGGGCTCCCGGTGACGGGCACCTCCCGTTCACCTTTCACCGTTTACCGTTCACCGCAGTCTCAGCCTGCTTCCTGAACTCGTCGATGGCCGCCTGATGCTCCCGGTACTCCGGGCGGCCCGCGCGCTGCTCCGCGTCGTAGTGGGTGAGGAAGTCGCGATAGGCCTGGCGACGCATCGTGTCGTTCTGTGCGCGGTCGGCCGCGGCGCCCCGAACCAGGTACCCGAAGAGGTGGCCGGGCTGCGCGGTCTCAATGGTGTCGGCCAGCGCCAGGGCGGGCTGCACGTTGTCCATCTGGAGCATCAGCAGCGCGGCATGATAGCGGGCGTCGACGTCCACGGTATCGAGCTGGCCGTACGCGCCTAGCGCCATCGGTATGAACGTGACGACGGTGGCGGAGTCGCCGCGCTGCGCCGCTAACATCACGCGGTTGAACAGCCGGTCGAACCGCTCGCGGGGCGACATCGAGCTGATATCCGGAGCGCGGCCCGCGGGTGCTCCCCCCGCGAAGGGGCCCTGAGCGGCCCCGGGATTAGCCATGTCGGGGATGACCGGTGCGGCCGTGCTGCGGGCCACGCGCCACACGATTACGCCCACCAGCAGAAGCGCGAGCGCACCGGCGACGGCCCAGGCGGTCCATTCCGAGTGCCTGGCGCCCTCGGGCCCATGGGCGCCACTGCGGCCCCGGCCGCCATCGACCGACCGGCCGCACCGGTGACAGAACCGGGCCTGGCTCGAGATCTCGGCCGAACAGTGCGAGCACCGCCGGGGACCCAGGCTCACGCCGCACCGGGAGCAGAAATTACCCGTGCTCTCCGCTCCGCAGGCGGGGCAGGCGCCGGGGCCGGAGGCCGGGGCTGGGGGGGACGCGGGATCGTGGGGCATGCTGGGCCAACAACCTAATGGCGAGATCGCCCGGCGAGCGAGGGGCACCCCGGCCTCGCGCCGCACGAGAGGCGTTCTTACCTTCCCTCCCGACTCCTGATTCGAGGCCGCATGACATCGACGCCCGGCCGTCCGGGGCGGGACACGTTCCCAGCCGATCTGAGCGGCGCCGGCAAGCGGGACATCAAAGAGCTTGCCGAGCGCTTCGGCGTGGATTTTCTGCGCCTCCAGTTTACCGACATCCTCGGTGTGAACAAGAACGTGGAGGTGCCGCACATCCAGTTCGAGAAGGCGCTCGACGGGGAGATCATGTTCGACGGCTCCTCGATCGAGGGCTTCGTGCGGATCGAGGAGTCCGACATGCTGCTCAAGCCGGATCTCTCCACCTTCAAGCTGCTGCCGTACGACGATGAAGGCGGCCGCGTGGCGCGACTCCTCTGCGACATTCACACGCCCGACGGAGAGCCTTTCGTGGGCTGTCCCCGCCACACGCTCAAGCGCCAGATCGCCCGGGCCAAGAAGCTCGGCTACACGATGATGGCCGGCTGCGAGGCCGAATTCTTCCTGTTCGAGATGGGCGCGGACGGGTCGCCCACGACGACCACGCACGACGCGGGCGCGTATTTCGATCTCACGCCGGTGGACCGGGGGGAAGAGATCCGCCGGGTGATCGTCGAGCACCTGGAGCTGATGGGTTTCGAGGTCGAGGCGGCGCACCACGAGGTGGCGCCGGGCCAGCACGAGGTCGATTTCCGCTACGCCGATGCGCTCACCACCGCGGACAACCTCGCCACGTTCCGGTTCGTCGTCCGCGACGTGGCGCGGCGGTACGGGTTCCTCGCCTCGTTCATGCCCAAGCCGATCCAGGGACAGAACGGGAGCGGCATGCACACCCATCAGTCGCTCTTCCGCGGGGCCAAGGAGAACGCCTTCTTCGACGCCAAGGCCGAGCACCAGCTCTCACGGGTGGCGCTCCAGTACATCGAAGGGCTGCTGCAGCATGCCCGCGGGTTCTGCGCGATCACCAATCCGCTCATCAACAGCTACAAGCGGCTCGTGCCGGGCTACGAGGCGCCGGTGAACGTCGCCTGGTCGATGCGCAACCGCTCGCCGCTCGTCCGGATTCCGGACCGCCGCGGCTTGAGCACGCGCTGCGAGCTGCGGATGCCGGATCCGTCGGCCAACCCCTATCTCGCGCTCACCGTGCAGCTGGCCGCCGGCCTCGACGGCGTGGAGCAGAAGCTGGAGTGCCGGGAGCCGGTCAACCGGAACATCTTCCGGATGAGCTACCGGGATCGCCGGAAGTACCGGATCGACGAGCTGCCGCGCGACCTGCACGAGGCGCTGGAGTATTTCGAGAAGGACGCGGTGATCAAGGCCGCCCTGGGGGAGCACCTCACCGAGCGGTTCCTCGAGGCCAAGCGCGAAGAGGTGTCCCAGTACAACCTCCAGGTGAGCCGGTGGGAGATCGACAGGTACCTGGGACGATACTAGGCGCCTCGGCCCTCCTGCTCGATCTCGACGGCACGCTCTACGCCGCCGGAGCGCCGGTCCCCGGCGCACCGGAGACGGTGGCCGCGCTGCGGCGTGCGGCGGTTCCCTTCCGTTTCGTCACCAACACCACGAGCCGGCCACGCGCGGCGCTGGTCGAGCGCCTCCGCCAATACGGCTTCGAGGCCGCGCCGGACGAAATGCTCACGCCGGTCATTGCGGCCTCGACCATTGCACGCACGCGCGGCTGGCACACGCTCGCCCCGTTTCTCCCGGCGCCCGCGCTCACCGATCTCGCCGGATTCGACCTTCGCGGCGGCACCTCGGGACGACCCGCTCCCACGACCCCGGAGGCGGTGCTCATCGGGGACCTCGGCGAGCAATGGACCTATGCCCTGATGCAGGAGGCGTTCAGCTATCTGCTCGGCGGGGCGCAGCTCATCGCCCTCTCGCGCGACCGCTACTGGCGTCGTGGCGACGAGATCGCGCTCGATGCCGGTCCGTTCGTCGCCGGCCTGGAGTACGCCACGTCCCGGGATGCGATTCTGGCGGGCAAGCCGAGCGTGGAGTTCTTCCGCGCGGCGGTGGCGAGCCTTCCGCCCGGCGTCGCTGATCGGGGCGTCGCGATGGTGGGGGACGATCTCTGGTCCGACGTGCGTGGAGCACAGGACGCGGGGTATCGCGGGTGGCTGGTCCGCACCGGGAAGTTCCAGGATCAGGCGCTCCGGGACAGCGGCGTGGTGCCTGACCGGATCCTGAACAGCGTCGCCGACCTCCGGCCCACCGTCGAAGGGTCCGCGGCGTGACCGTGCGTCACCTCGTGGCGCTCGGGCTGCTGCTCCTGAGCGCGGCGCCGCTCTGCGCCCAGCAGCATGCCGACTCGACGCCGCCACCGGTCATCCGCGGCGTGATCATCGACCGGCACGATATCTTCGAGCCCGAGGAGACCAGAGCCAGCTCGCTGGCGCGCTTCGGCAACGCCATCCACGCGACCACTCGCCGGCACGTGATCGAGCGCGGGCTGCTGTTCGCGGCGGGCCAGCCGTTCGACTCCGCCAAGGTGGCGGAGACCGCCCGAAACCTGCGCGCGCTCGGCATTTTCCGGCGCGTCCTCATCGACAGCATCCACACCGACTCGGGCACGGTCCTCCGCGTGACGACCAAGGACGGCTGGAGCACGCGCCCGCAGTTCGACTTCACCAGCACGGGCGGCCAGACCGCGTGGGCCGTCGGCCTGCAGGAGCTGAACCTCTTCGGCAACGCCGCCGTCGGCGCCATCAACTTTGCCGATACGCCCGATCGCACCGCGCTCACGCTCTCCTTCTACCAGCCTCGATTGATCGCGGACCGGCTCTACGTTTCCGCCGGCTATCAGCACCGCTCCGACGGCCGATCGTTCAGCGCCGGGCTGGGACAGCCGTTCTTCAGCTACGCCTCGCGTGCGGGCCTCAGCATCGGCGCCGTCGACTTCGACGGCGACGTGCTCCGCTTCTTCGACGGCAACTCAGTGCCGGGGCAAGTCCTCCGGCGCCGGTACGATCTCGTGAGGGCCGACGGAGCCCTGGCGGTGGCCGCGTCACCGCACGCATTCGTTCGGGTCGGCTTTCTCGCGCAGGTGCGGCGCGACGACTTCCTCGACACGGGCCTGGTCGCGGTCACGCCGTTCCCGCGCTCGGTGACCGGCGCCGCGGGTCCGTACCTCTGGCTCAACCGCGCGTCGTTCATCGTGGTGCACAACTACCGGAGTTTCGCGAGGGAAGAGGACGTCGATTTGAGTCCGGTCCTCTTCGTCGGCACGTACGCGGCTCCGCGGGCGTTCGGCTACAACCGCGATGGTCTGGGACTCCAGGGGAACGTCGGCGCGGGAGTCCGAACACCGGGCGGCTTCGTCACGCTCGGCGCGAGTGCGAGCGGGCTGGTGACATCCGCCGGTCTCGACTCGGGCACCGTTCGCGTCACCGCACGATGGCTGCTGCAGCCGTCCCGGTTCCACACGCTCGTGGTACTCGGTCAACTCGGATGGCAGAAGAACCCGGTGCCGGGCGACGAGTTCGATCTGGGACTGAGCCAGGGCCCGCGGGCGTTCTACGCCCACGCGTTCACCGGCGACCGACTGCTGAATCTCCTGGTCGAATACCGCTGGACCGCGATCGAAGACCTGTGGGACGCCCTCGGCCTGGGTTTCGCCGCGTTCGTGGATCATGGCGGCGCATGGTATGGCGGCTCGCCGCGTCGGACCGGCACCGACGTCGGCTGGGGCGTACGCCTTGGGCCGAGCCGGGGCACCGACACGGACGCGGTGATCAGCATCGACCTGGCGCGCCGGTTTCAGACCGACGTACAGTCCGCCGGGTGGTCGATCGTCGTGCGAAGGGGCGTGCGGTTCTGAGCGAGGAGTTCAGCGCGGGTCGGAAGCGAGCAGGCCCACCGCCGCCACCGCAATGAGGCCGAGCGGAACCGTCACCGCCAGCGCGAGCTTCCGCCAGCGGCGGCGGGGGACGAGTTGCTCGGTGGCCGCGACCCCCTCGGTCCCGACTCCCTCGGTGCGGATCTCCACACAGATCTCGGGTACCGTCACGCGCTCGGTGCCGAGGTCCAACACCACCATTCCAGGCCGATTGTCTTCGCGCCTGCGCCCGGAGCACACGTGGTACCAGCGGTTCGGCTCGCACCCGTCCGGTGGAATTACGCGATGGGCAACGAACCGCGCCTGGCGGCGCGGCAAAGAATGCGTCGTCTGCGTCACTCGGGAAACCCCCGTGACAAAAACTTGGACAGCGTGACTGCTGGGAGAGGCGTCTACCATAACACCCGCCCGCGCTCGCCGAAAGACTTGGCGATGTCACAGTGTGCAAATCGGCGGGGATCTCTTACCCTGAAGCGAATATGGGCAAGATCAGAATGATCGGCGTGCCGCTCGATTTGGGGGCGAGCCGCCGCGGCGTGGACATGGGCCCGTCGACGCTCCGCATCGCGCACCTCGCGGATCGTCTCAACGAGCTGGGTCACGACGTCGAGGACGTGGGCAACCTGCGCGTACCGGACCGCGCGGCGCTTCCCGCCGTCTCCAGTCCGCTGGGGTTCCTGGCGGCGATCACCGACGTCTGTCGTGACCTCGCGGGCGCCTGCGCGCAGGCGGTGCGGGAAGGACACGCCCCGCTGGTGCTGGGCGGCGATCACTCGTTGGGCGCGGGCTCGGTCGCCGGCGTGGCGACCGCACTCGCGGAGCAGGGGCGTCGGCTCGGGTTGCTGTGGCTCGATGCCCACGGCGACCTCAATACGCCGACGAGCACGCTCAGCGGCAATGTCCACGGCATGCCGGTCGCCCATCTGCTCGGCCACGGTGATCCGGGGATGGCCTGCATCGCCCGGCCGGCACCCGCGGTTCGTCCGGAGAACGTCGCGCTGGTCGGGATCCGCGATCTGGACCCGGCCGAGCGGGAACACGCGCGTCGCTTCGGCATCCGCGTGTTCACGATGCGGGAGATCGACGAGCGGGGTCTCCGCGCCGTGATGGACGACGCCCTCGCCGTCGCGGGCCAGGGGACGGACGGGCTGCACGTGTCGCTCGACATGGACTGGATCGACCCGGACGAGGCGCCCGGCGTGGGGACGCCGGTGAGAGGCGGAGCGACCTACCGGGAGGCGCACCTCGCGATGGAGTTGTTGGCGGACACCGGCCGCATGGTGTCGATGGACGTCGTGGAGATCAACCCGGTGCTCGATCTGCACAACCGGACGGCCGAGCTGGCGGTGGGCCTGGTCGGGAGCGCGTTCGGACTCCGCATCCTCTGACGCCGGGGGCATCCGCCCCCCAAGGGCGACACTTCCCGATCTGAAACAGGCCGTTGGGGCCGCCGTAGAGCCATCTGGGGGGTACGTGTCTTGCCTCGGCGGGGTTCGATCGTCATATATCAGAGGGCCGGGCTTGGTTCCCGGCGTTTCGATCGGCAACTCCATGCGCCTCACGCTCTTAGAATCCGACCGGCGGTTTATTCAAACGGCCGAGTGCGCGATGATCAGCGTCATCGCCCACGCGGTGGTTGTGTGGGCCGCGTTCTCGGCGACCGACGGCGGGCGTCAGCTGCCGATCACCGAGCGGGACGCGCGCGTGTTCTTCCTCCTGCCGCCCGACCGGGTCGACGTTCGCTCCCGCCAGATGGATGTGGACCAGTGGGGCAAGCTGGGCTCCGACCTGGAGAACGGTCGGCGCTCCAGCCTGGCGACGCCGGGCATCTACATTCGGCGGCCCGCCGCGGGTCGGCGCAGCGACATCGACCGCGCGGGTGCCAGGGGCCAGATACCCATAGGGCTGGATCTAGGCCGCCCGGATACCGTGTTCAGCGTCCTGGAGGTCGATTCCACGGTCGAGCGGTACGAGGGGAGCGCGGCACCGGCGTATCCGCCCGGGCTGCTGGCCCGGGGCGCCGAGGGCACGGTCTACGTGCAGTTCGTCGTGGACACGACCGGCCTCGTGGATGCGGCGTCGCTGCGGATACTCTCGAGCCCGGATCCGGAGTTCGAAGCTTCGGTCCGCTCGGCTCTCGCGAACATGCAGTTCCACCCGGCCAAGCGGAGCGGTCATAAGGTCCGGCAGCTGGTCGAGCAACATTTCCGCTTCACCATTACCGTCCCCTCCCAGATCGCCGACAAGCGCGTCAGCTAGGCCTCTGGCCGGGCAGTCCGCCTCGCGCTAGCTTGAGCCTCCGTCCGCCCTTGCGACAGAGGTTCGATTGCACCGCATCCAATCCGGCTGCGCGGCGGCCGTGTGCCTCGCGCTCCTCCCCGCCTTGGCCGTGGGCCAGGCCGCATCCCCGCCGATCGCGGTTCGCGCCGGCGTCATTTTGCCCATCACCGGTCCGGAGATCAAGAACGGCGTCCTGCTGATCCAGGGCGGGAAGATCGTCGCCGTGGGCCCGGCCGACCGGGTGAAGATCCCCGCCGGCGCGGAGGTCGTGGATGCCACGGGCAAGGTCATCATGCCCGGTCTCGTTGACTCGCACTCGCACATCGCGGACGCGGAGTGGAACGACAAAGCGTCGCCGATCCAGGGCGACGTGCGGATCCTCGACGCCATCAACCCCTTCGCCGACGGCGTCAAGCGGGCGCGAGCCGGGGGCATCACCACCGTGAACATCATGCCCGGCTCGGGCCACCTGATGAGCGGCCAGACCGCCTACGTCAAACTGCGCGACGCGACCCGCATCGAGGACATGCTCATCTGCTCCGACCCGATCACCCAGATCTGCGGCGGAATGAAAATGGCCAACGGGACCAACTCCCGGGGCGAGCCCCCGTTTCCGGGCTCGCGGGCCAAGTCGGCCGCGCTGGTACGGGAGAAGTTCGTCAAGGCCATCGAGTACCGGAACGCGCTCCGCGCGGCGGAGACGGACTCGAGCGAGCGGCCGCCGCGGGACCTGGAGCTGGAGGGGATCGTTCAGGTGCTGGACGGGAAGCGGGTGGTGCACTTTCACACGCACCGGGCCGACGACATCATGACCGTGCTCCGCCTCCAGAAGGAGTTCGGGTTCAAGGTGGTCCTGCATCACACCAGCGAGGCCTGGAAGATCGCGAAGGAGATCGCGGCCTCCGGCGCGCCGGTCTCGCTCATCGTCATCGATTCGCCCGGCGGCAAGCAGGAGGCGATCGACTGGCACCCGGAGAACGGCGCGGCGCTGGAGCGGGCCGGGGTGCTGGTTGGGTTCCACACGGACGACTGGATCACCGACTCGCGCTTTTTCATGCGCGAGGCGGCGATGTCGGTGCGGGCGGGCATGTCGCGGACCAAGGCGCTCGAGGGCCTGACGATCGCCAACGCCAAGATCCTCGGGCTGGAGGACAGGATCGGATCGCTCGAGCCCGGCAAGGACGCGGACTTTGTCGTCCTCACCGGCGATCCGCTGAGCGTGTATACCCACGTGGAGCAGACCTGGATCGACGGCAAAAAGCTGTTCGACCTGCAAGATCCCGTGCAGCGGCACTACGCCACCGGCGGTTACGGCTATTCGCGGGACGAGCGGACGGAGATCGATGAGGATGACGGCGACGCCGGAGGCGCCCAGTGAGGCCCGCGGCCGGATACCGGGCGCCGGGCCCGGTCGGCCTCGGGCTGGTGGCGTTGCTTGCCGCCGCGCCCGCCGCCGCGCAAGTCGCCGTCAAGGGCGAAACGATGTACACGATGGCCGGTGCCCCGATCCGCAACGGCGTCGTTCTGGTGGGCCGCGAAGGGAAGATCGAGCGGGTGGGCCCCGCCGGCGGCACCTCGATCCCCAAGGGATATCGGGTTCTGACCGCGAAGGTCGTCACGCCGGGACTGATCGACGCGCACACTGTGGTCGGGTTGGCGGGCAGCCTCAATGCCCCGTTCGACCAGGA
>DATBQV010000170.1:0-6457 GCA_036560625.1 Gemmatimonadales bacterium | reverse complement strand
GATCTGGGGCGGTTCGGGCGCCTGATGCGCGACGTGTACCCCCTCGTCCTCCTGCTCGCCATGTATGCCTCATTGGACGTCTTGACCGGCGGCGGGCGGGTGGCCGTGCACGATCGGACCGTTCAGCAATGGGAAGCTGCGCTGTTCGGCGGTCAGCCGAGCCGCGACTGGTGGCAAAGCGCACCGAGTCGCTTCTGGTCCACGCTGCTCCCCGGGGCATACTGCGCCTACTACGCCATCATCGTCGTCCCCGCTCTCGTGCTGGCACGTCGCCCCGATCGGGAGCCGCTAAGGCGGTTCGTCCTTGCCGTGATGGCGACCTTCATCGCCTGCGACGTCGTCTTCGTGCTCTTCCCCGTGGCCGGGCCGTACTACGCGTTTCCCCGCCCGACCGGGAGCTTCGTGGACAACCCGACGGCTCGGCTGGTCTACGCGATGCTCGCCGGTGGCAGCTCGTACGGGGCTGCATTTCCGTCATCCCACGTGGCCGCGAGCGTCGCCGCGACGCTGGCGAGCTGGAGGGCTTCACGACCCTTGGGCGCGGCCTTGCTGATTCCGACGACTTTGCTCACGATCGGCGTGGTGTACTGCCAGATGCATTACGCGGTGGACGCGCTGGCGGGACTGGTGGTGGGGTTGGGGATCGGGGGGTGGGCGGTGAAGCGTGAACAGTGAACCGTGAACCGTGAACCGTGAACCGTGAACCGTGAACAGTGAACAGTGAACAGGGGGCTCCCAGCACCACGGAACCCCCTGTTTACTGTTTACGGTTCACTGTTCACTGCGCTACTGCACCGTCACCTCGCCGACCATCCCGAGCGCATGGTGCGGGGCACAGAAGAACTTGTAGACGCCCGCCGGCGCGCCGGCGAACGACAGCTCGAAGCTCTCCCCCTCGGTCTTCATGGACTCGCTGGAGATGCCCCCGCCCTTCTCCGGCGGGGCAACGGCGATGGCCTTGATGGCCGCCGGCACGTTCGCAGGGATGCTGTCCGGATAGAACTGCACGTTGTGAGCGCCACCGCTCACCACGGTGAACTTGATGACGTCGCCCGACTTGATGGTCAGCTTGGCGGGATCGTACTTGTAGGTGGTCCCATCCAGCTCCATCTTCACGTCGTGAGTGGTTCCCCCGGCCGCCGGAGCCGCGGCGGGCGCCGCTGGCTGAGCCGCAGGCGGGGTCGCCGTGGTAGTCTGATCCTCCGCCTTCTTCTCACCGCCGCAGGCCGCTGCCAGAAGGGCCAGCGCCGCTGCCAAGGAAGTGATGCGCATCGCTTTTCGTGCCTCCAGGAACGTGGACGTTGTTCGATCTACCGACGCCCACCCGTTGCTTGGGGGCGTGCTTGTGAACCATTTCACAAGGCTCTAATCGCAGGCGACAATTTGCCATCCCCGTCAGCCCGAATCAAGACCCGCTCCGCCCCGCCTGCCTGCCCCCGGCTGGGTCCGCAGTGCCTGAGCCTGCGCGTGCTCCTCCGGATCGGCGAGCTGCACGAAGGCAGAACCTCGCTGGATCACGAGGCCACGTGGCTGCTGGGCCACACCGAGCACATCACGTTCGAGGGTCTCCGAGCCGACGAGGGCGACTTGTACGCCGACGCGGTGCTTCACGTTCCCTGCCGGTATCTCGAGCGCAACGACGGCCGGGCGAGGTGTACCGCGCACGGCTTCGAGGGACGGGCGCCGCGGGGCGCGCAGCGGGTCCCGCAGCCCCGGCAGCTTGGTGGAGATCGCTTTCGGGTGGTGGACGACCTGCGGCTGGCCGCTCGGGGCCTCCCGCGATCGAGCGGCGGGCTGCCGATCCTGGCCACGGACAACCCCTGCGCGGGAGCCCCCTGCCGAACCGCGGACCGGGTCCGGGGCGCCGCCTGCTGCCGGGACCTCCAGATCGAAATCATGTGCACCCGGCGGGAGCGGCGGCTGGAGGCTCTGGTACGGGCGCGCAAATCACCATATTTGTGTAAGGTGACCCGTCCTGGGGACTTCTCCCTGGAGGCGGAAATGGTGTCCGCCTGCGGTTACCTTGGCTCCGATCGGATCAGCTGCACGCTGCATGGGCGGGAGCGGAGCGACGGCCGGCCGGCCAAGCCGGATCTCTGCACCGACTGGCCACACAAGGACAAGGGCCTGCATCCGGGCTGCGTTTTCGGCCCCGCCGGACGGGGGCAGCCCCTTGACCGGGCATCACTTGTGCAAGGGGAACGGGGCGGCGCGTCCTCAGAGCGACACCCATGCAGCCATACGTTGGCGGGACACGCGCCGGGGGGCGAGAGGCCGCGGTGAACGACGAATTTGAGATCCTGTACGAGTCCACATATACCGCGGTTGTCCGCTTCCTGTACCGCAAGGTCTGGGACGCGGAACGGGCCGAGGATCTAGCGCAGGAAGTTTTCATGCGGGCGCTGGCGCACCGCCCGGAAAAGCCACGCGCGTGGCTTTTCGCGGTCGCCGCTAACCTGGCACGTGATGAGGCCCGGGCCGCCGTTCGCCGGAAACGGCACCTGACGCTTCTCAAGGGCGATCCGATCGCCCAGCCGACCTTCGAGCCCTCCGCCGAGGATCAGGTGGAGCGGGACGAAGAGATTGCGTCGGTGCATGGCGCGCTGAGCGCGCTCACGCCGCGGGACCGGGAAATCCTGCTCCTCTGGGATGCCGGACTGAGCTACCCGGAGATCGCGGCGCAAACCGGACTCGCGGTCGGCGCGGTCGGAACGACGTTGGCGCGGGCGCGGAAACGACTGGTTGCCGCCCATGAGCGGCAGCGGACGCCGCAGACAGGGAATCATGCTGCACATTCGTGAAGAGGAGTTGCACGCCTACCTCGATCAGGCGCTGGCGCGACTGCGCTGCGTCGAGATCGAGAGCCACCTGGCCGAGTGTACGCCGTGTCGGACGGCCCGCGACGAGATCGCCGCGCTCCGAGACCGCACCACGGCCATGCTCGCGCGGTTGGCCCCTCGGCGCACGCTGCCGCCGCCCCTGGATGAGTTGCGCCGGCGGGCGGCCCAGCGTGCTTCCCGGCAGGAGCAGCGACGGCAACGGGCGGCATGGGCGGCGAGCGTGGTCCTGGCTCTCGGGGTGGGATGGGGCGCAAGCTATCTCGTGCACCCGCCCGCAACGCGCACGCTCGCGGGCAGGTCGCCGACCCCTGCCGTCACGAGTCCGATTCCGGCCCCGCCGACGGATAGGGTGACCGTCGCCCCCGCCGGGGATGAGCCGCCGGCCATTGAAGTGTCGGCGCCGGTGCCTGAGACGCCTCAAGTCACCCAGCCGGTCAAGCGCACCATTGCCCGGCGGCTCGCGCCCGCCGCTGGGGCGGACCGTACGCCGTCGGCCCACCTCGCGAACGTGGGCGGCATCGCGAAGGACGGTCAGCTCGAGCTGGGCGGGGTCTGGCGCAACCTCTCGTGGGACGGGGCGAAGGAGCAGGCCGGCGACACACCGGCTCGCATCGACGGACTTCCAGTGACGGAGGTCCAGACGCAGTCCGGTGACAGCGGCCGGCGGCCGCTCATGGTGGTGGCGCAGCAGTTGGCGTCGGGGGAAGTCATCCGCACGATCGAGGGTCCGGTGAGCGACGTCTCCGCGTTGCTCGGCACGCGTCCCGGCGAAGACAACGAGCCCGCCGGCAAACCCGGCCTCGGCAGCACCCTATCTTTCCGCCACGGCGACCGCATGTTCGCCGTCACGGGCAGCCTGCCGAGTGACTCGCTCCGTGCGATGATGCGGCGGCTGAACCTGATGATGAGGGTTAGGTAGAGAGCCGTTAGCCATTAGCCGTTGGCTAATGGCTAGCACCTACCGCCTCCCCTTCCTCCGCTCCAGATCCTCTTCATGCACAAAATCCGCGTCCACGTCCTCGTGGTCGAAGACTTCCACCTCGTGATGCCCGAGCTCGCGCAGCAGCGTGATCTCGGCGAGACGCGGTGAAACCATCGGGAAGGCCCGCGCAAACAGCGCGTACGTGAGCAGATACAGACCGGCGAAGAGGAGCGTCGGCGCGATCTCAGGCACGCCGAACAGCGGGCCGCCCGCGGCGGTGATCGACGGTACGATGAGCAGGTAGCGCTCGAGCCAGAGCGCCGTAAGGCTCACCACCGCAAAGAACCCGAGCGTGGCCCGGACCTTCTTGGGACCGACGCCGAGCAGGCCGAAGAACGGCACGATGAACATGCCGAGGAAGACGATCTTCGCCACCGGCATCCAGGGGCCCCAGAGGCGGCTGTACACAAAGCCCGTCTCTTCGGGCATGTTCCCGTACCAGATCACCTGGAACTGGGCCCACATGAGGTAGGTCCAGAACACGGTGAAGCCGAAGCAGAGCTTGCCCAGGTCGTGGCGCTGCTTGGCCGAGATCAGGTCCGCGATGTCGAGCTGGCGGCCCCCGTAGATCATCATGAGTGCGAGCAGCATGTAGCCTGCCAGAAAGCAGCCCATGACATACCAGCCGCCGAACAAGTTCGAGTACCAATGCGGCTGGAGCGCCATCATCCCGTCGAAGGCCACCGCGGTGAAGCCGAGGGCGTACAGAACCACATAGGTGGCGCTCAGACGGCGGATCCGCCGATCGTTGGCCTCGATCGAGCCCTCGGAGCCGTCGTACTCCGCCGTCATCCGCTCGAAGCGGGCCTGGCGCGCGTCGGACACTACCCCCTTGGCAGCGAGCAGGTCGGGGACCATGTCCGCGTGCACCAGCCGCCACCCCACGGTGTACAGCGCCACCAACAGGACCCCGAGCCGAGCGAACATCACGTCGTGCGAGAGCCAGACGGCCTTGCCGTGCTGGAGGGTGTGCAGCTGGCCGGCCATGTTGGCGTAGATGTGCGGGTACCCCACGGTGAAAATCAACAACAGCCCGATCAGTGAGATCGGCAGGAACGCCACGGACGCCTCGGCGAAGCGGATCATGAGGCCCGACCACCGGGCGTTCACTACCTTGTGCACCGCAGCGACTGCAACACTGCCGCCGGCCAGGCCGGTGAAATACACCCAGTTTACATGGAAGAGGTGCCACGCCCGGTCCGCGTCCCGGCCGCCGAGCGCCCGGAGGAAAAGGACGAGCCCGAGGATGGCCAGACCCGCTCCCAGACCGAGGAACGCGTCGTAGCGCCCGGAGACCGACCGGGAGATGAGCCGTTGGTGGGTGCCTGAGAGGTTGGTCACTTGGGGCTCCCCGGCGGGCTGGGCGGTAGCGGCGCCTCCGCCTGAAGCTTCCGCACATGATTCACGATGGCCCACCGGTCCATCGGATCGTAGACCTTGTCGCCGTAGCGTGGCATCAGGCCGCGGCCGTACCGGAGGATGCTGTAGATGTAGCCGTCGGTATAGGCGCGCGCCCGCGGGCTGATGAGCGGCAGCGCGCCCATCTTGCGTCCTACCGGTCCGTCGCCGGCGCCGGCGGGACCGTGGCAGGTCGCGCAGAAGTTCTCGTACAGCGTGTCGCCCTTGGCGTCGACGGTCCCGGGGATAGCCGCGGTTTCGGCGCCGTGCCGCGCCACCCCCCCCGGAGGGGGAGTGCCCGTGGTGGGGTTCTTGAGCGCGTCGGCGGTGGTGGTCTTGCCCGCGAGCCATTCCGCGCTCCAGTCCGGCTCGCCGCCGGTCACGGGCACCGTTCCATCCGGCGTGTAGCGGGGAACGTCGACGCGGGAGTACGGGTTCACCGACTTCTGCACCACCATCTGGTCGAACCAGGGGATGACTTCCCACAACTGGTCCGGCGAGGGTAGGTCGTTGTAGTACCAATCGCACCCGCCTGCAGCCAGGGCGACGCCGGCGAGCAGAACCAGCCGGTCACGCCGTCGCATGCCGCACCTCCACCGCTCCTGCATCACGGAAGAGCCGCTCCAGCACCGGCGCGGCGTCGGCAGCCGCCGGGACGAACACCCCGATCCGGTCGTCGCTGAAGCTTGGGTCGTACATGATCCCGCGCCGGGTGCCCAGCAGCACGAGGAAAATGACGCCGACCACGCTGGCAAGGGCGCCGATCAACACCGTGAGCTCGAACATGATGGCCACGAAGGCCGGGATGGCTGCGATCGCCTTGCCACCGACGAGCGTGGGCCAGTCGAGGTTCATCCACACGGTCATGGCGATGGCCCCGGTGAGGCCGGTGAGGCCGCCGACGAGGGTGAAGAGGCGCACCGGGCTCACCGGCGCTTCCAGCGCCTCCTCGATCTCGTGGCTCGGGTGGGAGCAGTAGACGACGAGATCCTTGTGCCCGCCCGCGCGCAGGGCCTTGATGGCGTCGGTCGCCGCGTCGATCTGCTCGAACGAGGCGAGCACGCCCGGCACGATCTTCGGACGCCCGCCCATCAGTGGTGCCCTCCCCGCTTCCGCGGCAGCGGGATCATCTCCTTGACCTCCTGGATCGCCACGATGGGGAACGTCCGGGCGAACAGCAGGAACCACATCCCGAACCAGCCGAAGGAGCCGGCCAGGATCCCCCAGTCGGCCCACG
>DATBQV010000169.1:0-3134 GCA_036560625.1 Gemmatimonadales bacterium | reverse complement strand
CGATCGTCCGCCACGAGCGTCACGGCCCGGCCGCCGGAGAGCCACAGCCGGATCGCGGCCAGCCGCCCGCTCGTCGTGAGCAGCAGCGTATCCACCCCGAGCGGCTGGGGCACGTCGCAGGACGCGATCGTGCCGTCCTCGCTCCACGCCGTGGAGTCGCGCAACGTCCTGGTCGTGGTCCGCGTGAGAAACGCCCCTACCTGTAGATCGCTGCTCTCCAGCGGATGGCCGGGGCGCACTGCCGGCATGGTAGCCGGCCGGGAGCGGGCGGCGAACCCGTAGCAGCGCATCACCGCGTTGCTGCGCGAGCCGGCCAGCAGGAGATCGGCGTGCGCGGCGAATGCGATGAAGGACATCGCATCGAGCAGGTCCGGCCGGTCGGCCGGACCGAGGATCGCGAGCACGGTCGGATCGCCGCGCGGGTCGACGGTCGGCAGCTCCGACGGTCGGCCGCGGAACCGGTCGACCCGCACGCCCAGATGCTCCAGAGCCTCCGCATACCCCTGCGCCCCGTCGGGACCCGAGAGAAAGGTCGAGCGCCGCTGGTCGAGGTCGGTCTCGACGTGGCCCCGAGCGCCCAGCGCGGCCGCGCCGAGCGCCAGGAGTGCCAGCACCGCGAAGCCGGCGGCCAGCTCCATCTGTGGCCGCACGTCACTCCCCCTCGGCTACGACACGGACCGCGCGATATTCGTCGGGGCCGCAGGGCGCCCCGCCGTAGACGCACCGATACAGCAAGCCGACGAGCCCGCCGAGGCGTTCGTGCTCAGCCGGCGCGAGACGCGCCTCCCGCGCGTAGTCGCGCGCCGTCTTGCCTGGCCCCCAGCGAACCAGGCCCGCCGCGTCGAGGCGGAGCACCAGGGCCTCGAAGGCGAGACTCAGCGCTTCGCGAAACCGCCCGGCGGCCGCCGCCTGGTCCGCGGCCCGCAAGTAGGAACCGGCATCTCGCCAGGACACTGTTGTCGGCTGCGGGGCGGTCGCGCCGTCGATCCGGGACGCGGCGCGGAGAGTACGCAGGAAAACGTAGGCGGCGTGAGCGAGGATCCCGACCAGTACCACGCTGAGCAGCAGGGTCAGCCCCTGGAACAGCGTGGGGTGCGTGTCGCGCGTCGCCGATAGCCAGTCGCTGAAGCGGCGCCACCACGTCGTGAGGGACTCGAGCGGGCGGCCCTGCTGACCCCAGGCGTAGGCCGGGCCGGCAAAGACCGTATCGAGCACGGCCCTCAGCGAATCTGCCTGGACCGGCGATGGAGGAGTGATCAGGAGCCGGCCCTCGAGAGACTCAGGCAGCGTGCAGCGAAGACGCGAGGACCTCGAGGTCGAAGCCCTCCTTGCGCACTCGAAGGTCGTAGTACGAAATCGTCAGGGCCCCGTGCAGCAGCGGCTGCAGGAGGAACAGCACCAGGCCGCCGAGCACGATGCCCACCACGGCGACCAGGACCGCCACCCGGGTCCCGCCCCCGCCGCCCACCGCCGCGAGTGCCCCGACGATCGCCGCCAGGCCGGTGACGGCCATCCATGGCAGCATCATGATGACGCTCAGCAGGAACAGCAGACCGAGGATCTTGAGGCGATAGCCGCTGGTGAGGCTCCACGACCGGCGGAGCGCCGCGGCGGCCGACGGCAGGCTCTCGAGCACCAGCGCCGGCGTGGTGACGACGAAGCCGCAGACGCCCACGACGCCGAACACCAGGAGCGCCAGGAACCCGACGATCGCGAGCGGGCGCGCGGCCAGAGCGGGAACCACCACGAGAATCACGATGCCGCATCCGATCATGAGCCCGACCAGGATCGAGATCGTGATCACCCGCCCCACGAAGGGGGCGGCCAGATTGAGCGCGTCGCGCGCCGTGATCGCGCGGCCCAGGTAGCTCTCGGAGACGATGAACACGGTGGCCGCGGTCGCGACCGAGCCGAGCACCAGGAACATGAGCGAGTAGCCGATGGCGAGGAACGGATGGTCCCGGGGACCGCCGGACGCTTCGACGAAGATCTGCAACAGCAAGGGAATGCTATTGCAGATGAGCACCACCATGGCCAACGCGCCGAAGTATCGCCGGTACACCTGGAAGGATGCGTCGATGATCTCGCCGACGGAGAGCGGACGGAGCGCGACTCCGGTCATGGACACCTCGTGCTGGCGGGCGATGGGGGACGGGTGGAAGTTACGTTAGCCATTAGCCGTTAGCCATTAGCCATTAGCTGCATCGACCGATGACCTCCGCGCCCGACTATCGCCAGCACCTCGAGGTGGAAACACCCGAGCACGTCGTGCTCGATCTCGAGGTCGCCGGCGTCGGATCACGCCTCGTCGCCGCCCTCGTGGACACGGCGATCCTGGCCGTAACCGGCGCCGCCGGTGTGCTGCTGGTCGTCGTCCTCACCAGCTACGGGATGCTGCCCCGCACGGGCGCCGGCAGCGTGTGGGTCACGGCCCTGCTGATCGCCGGCGGCTTCGCGCTCTGGAACGGCTACTTCATCCTCTTCGAGGGCCTCCGCGCCGGACAGACGCCGGGCAAGCGTTTCGCCGGGATCCGGGTGGTGCAGGACACCGGGCATCCCGTCACCATGGGCGCCGCGGTGATCCGGAACCTGCTCCGCCTCGCCGACGCCTTGCCGCCACCGTACCTCCTGGGCCTCGCGCTGGTTGCCTTGCACCCCCGGGGGAAGCGTCTCGGCGACCTCGTCGCCGGGACGGCGGTGGTGCGCGATCGGCCGGAGCCCGCGGCACCCGCCCCGGTCGCGGCGGACCGCCGTGCCGAGCCGGCAGCCGCGATCCCACTCGACGACGAGCGCTTCCGCTTGCTCGTCCGCTTCGCCGACCGGACGGATCTGCCGCCGGAGGGGCGCGATCGCATCGCGGCCTCGTTGGCCGATCGGTTCGCCGACCGGGCTCGGCCGCCGGGCGCCAGCGTCACCAAATTCCTGCTCGAGCTGCACGCGCGCGAGCTGGCCCGGCGGCGCGGCCGCCTCGCGGGACGCGACGGACTCGCCGAGCGACTCTCGGCGCGCCAGGGCGAGCAGTGGGACACGTTCCAGGGCCTGGCGCGACGCGCCACATCCGCGGGCTTGGACAGCTTCGCGCCCGACGAGCTCCCCGGGTTCGCCGCCCGATACCGGGAGGTCGCCGCCGACCT
>DATBQV010000168.1:0-14658 GCA_036560625.1 Gemmatimonadales bacterium | reverse complement strand
AGGTGCGCCTGGGCGGAGTTCGGCTGCAGCGCAAGCGCCCGGGCGAGATCGTCCCGCACCGCATCGTCCGGCGCCCAACCCAGGATGCGGACCATCGCTCTCGCGATGTACCCCGCGGCGAGCCCGGAATCGAGCTGGAGGGCGCGATCCGCCAGCGCGGATGCCCGCACGAAGGTCCGGTACGGGTCGCGGCCGCCCCGATATCCCAGCGTGACCCAATCGCGCAGCACATCGGACAAGGCGGCGTAGGCCGGGGCGTAGGTCGAGTCGAGCCGGATGGCTTCCTCGAAGGCGGTGATCGCGTGATCGAGGCCCTCGGGACTCGTTCGACCGACCCAGAAGCTCCCGCGGAGGTACGCCTCGTAGGCGGCGCTGTTCTCCTCCCGGACCGGCGGCGGATCCGCCTGGATCCCCGGGACGTTCATCGCGAGCGCTCCGGCCACCTTGGTCGCGATCTCCTGCCGCAACGCGATCACATCCTTGAGGCTGCGATCGTACGACTCGGCCCAGAGGTGCGCGTCGGTCTTGGCGTCGATGAGCTGGAGGGTGATGCGGATCCGATCGGCCGAGCGCTGGACCGAGCCCTCCAGCACGTGGCGCACGCCCAGCGTCTCCGCGATCTGCGGAACCGTGAGACCCTTGCGGGCGAGCGCTACGACCGACGTGCGCGAGATCACTTTCAGCCCGCGAATTCCGGCCAGCTGGGCGATGATCTCCTCGGTGACGCCTTCGCTCAGGAAGACCGACTGGCTGTCGGCGCCATAGCTCACGAGCGGCATCACCGCGATGGACGACTTGTAGGTGGCCGGCGCGTCGGTCCGTGCGACTTCGGTCTCGGCGGATCGGGCGCGGTCCCGGTCCGCCAACCACTTCCACGGAAGCAACGTGGCCGCCGCCAGGGCTAGGGCGGCTACGGCGGCGGAGCCGAGGAGCAATGCCCCTGTGCGGGCGGGGCGCGGAGCGGCGGCATCACCGAGCGCCCGCCGAACCCCGCTTGCGGCGGCGCGGGCGTGGGCATCGGGCGGCGTCGCCTGCGCCGCCACCGCGTTCGACGCGATCAGCTGGAGGTCCGCGCCGAAGGTGCTGGCGGTCTGGTAGCGCGAATTCGGGTCCTTGGCGATGGCCCGCTCGGTGGCCGCCGTCAGCTCGGGCGGGAGATCGGGTCGCAACTCGGCGAGCGAGGGCGGCGGCGTGGTGACGTGCTGCTGCATCACGGTGCGGGCGGAGCGCCCCATGAATGGGGGGCGGCCCGCCAGCATCTCGAAGAGCACGCAGCCGAGCGAATAGACATCGCTTCGGCCGTCGACGTCCGGGCGGCCCTCGGCCTGCTCGGGGCTCATGTAGGCGGGCGTACCGATGGGAAGGCCGGTCACCGTGAGCGCCCTGGAGTCCGAGTCGCAGCAGGTCTCGATGGCGCGGGCGATCCCAAAGTCGGCTACCCAGGCGTGCCCGTCGGAAAGCAGGATGTTCTCAGGCTTGATGTCCCGGTGGATGACGCCGCGCCCGTGCGCGTAAGTGAGCGCGTCGGCCACCTCGCGCGCGATCCAGACCGCCCCGGTCAACGAGAGCGGGGGCTCGTGCTGGAGCCGCTCCCGCAGCGACTCCCCCTCGACGTGGGGCATGACGTAGTAGACCAGTCCCCCGTCCTGGCCGGACTCGATGAGCGAAAGAATGTGGGGGTGGTTGAGCCGGGCGGTGATCGCGATTTCGCGGAGGAACCGCTCGACGCCGATCGAGCTGGTGAGCGCGGGGTCGAGCAGCTTGATGGCGACGTCGCGACCGAGGCGGACGTCCTGGGCCAGGAAGACCGTCGCCATCCCTCCCTGGCCAAGCTCCCGCTCGATGGTGTATCGCCCGGTCAGGATCGCCTGCAGCCTGCGCCGGAGCGCCGCCGTAGTGTCCGGCATGGTGTTTCCTTGCGCCTAGGTCAGCTCCACCCGCTGGGCGGCCGGGCCGAGCCGGTCGCGGAGCTGTGCCGCGAGGGCGGCGGCGGGCACCTTCCGTCGGAGCCGCAGCCGGTACTCGACCCCGCGCGCCCCGTCATCCCCGGTGATGACGCCGCCAAACCGCCAGGCCTTTGCCTGCGAGGCCAGGATAGGCTCCGCCACCGGTCGCAGCGCTTCGGGGTCGGGGCCGAATACCCGAAGCACTGCGTCCAGCGGCTTTTCGGTCCCGCCCTCGTCGTCCTTGCCGCGCAGCCGCCGAGCGCGCTCGGTCAGCGAATCCAACTGCTCCGGCGAGAGCGACTGGAGCACCTCTCGCTCCATCACCGAGAGAAACATCCCGGTCCGGTTCACCGCCGCGGCCTGCCGCGCCCGCTGGAGCCGCGCCCGGGCCCGGGCGCCCTCGAGGGCGACCGGGTTCCGCCCGAAGTCGGTCCAGGCAAGCACGATGATGATGACGTTGAAGATCATCGATACCGCCAGCGCCACGGTGATGATCTGCACCCCCGCCGCGAGCCCGATCACCATCGCGAGAAAGACATAGACCATGTCCTTGCTGTCGCGGAGCCGGGCGCGAAAATTCATCGCCGCGACGATGCCGGCCAGACTGAACGCGAGGGCGAGGCTGTTCTTCACCAGGATCACCACCCCGGCGACCACGGCGGGAAGGATCACGAGCGTCTGCACGATGGACTGCTGATAGCCCCGCTTCTGGCGGGTCATGGTGTAGATCCAGGCCACCGGCAGCATGAGGAGGGTCGACCCGACCATGGCGAGGCCGGCGGCCATCGCCGGTGCCAGCGGAACCGCTCCGCTCCCTGACGCGGCGGGCGATTCCGGCGTCTGGGTCAGGGCCGTGAGGTCCCCGTGCTTGGGGATCCTGGCCAGGTCATCCATCCGCTCGGCGGTGAAGAGGTGCCTCAGCTGGTCCGGAAAGAGGCGGACCAGCAGCATGGTCCCGCTGATCAGCAGGACGTAGTAGGCGATGACCCGCACAAGCGGCATCTCGCTGATCCGCTCGAACGCGGACTGGCCAGCCGGGTTGGACATGGGCCGGTCTCCGAAAGGCGCAAGGTGCTATGGAGGGTCAACTTAGATGTTACGTGCGCAACGTGGGCAGAACAAGGTTAGCTTAGATATTCTCCCGGCCAGCGGAGTCCTCGTGTCGTCCAAGCCAGCCCCTGTGACGCCCGGCGTGGTGTTCTACTGGGTCGGCCTTGCCGTGCTGCTGATCGTCATGGCGACGGTCGTCTGGAACCTCTTCGTCATACCCCCGTCCCAGCTCGGCATCTAGAGGAGTCGCGGCGCGGGTCCGCGGCCCTAGAGGTGGAACTCGATGAGATCTTCGGCGGGGCGCTCGCGGCGCTCGGCCTCGCGGTGGGTGATCATCGAGTTGGGCGCTACGCTGTGGGTGAGCCAGACGTTCCCGCCGATGACGCTGTCGTCCCCTACCACGGTATCTCCCCCGAGAATCGTCGCGTTGGCGTAGATCACCACGTTGTTGCCGATGGTCGGGTGGCGCTTGGTCTGTGACAGGGTCTTCCGGACCGACGCGGCCCCCAGGGTGACGCCCTGGTAGAGCTTTACCCGGTCGCCCAGCACCGCGGTCTCTCCGATGACGATACCGCTGCCGTGATCGATCGCGAACCGCGCGCCGATCCGCGCCGCGGGGTGGATGTCGATCCCCGTTTCCCGATGGCCGAATTCGGTCAGGAGACGGGGGAAGAGCGGCGCCCCGACAACATGGAGCGCGTGCGCGGGACGGTACAGCGCGATCGCGAAGAAACCGGGGTACGCGAGGAGGACCTCGTCCCGGCTGGTTGCGGCGGGATCGCCCTGGTAGATGGCGTCGGCGTCCGCCAGGAGGGCGTCGTAGATGCCGGGCAGCTCGGAAAAGAACCGGTCCACGCCGGCCGGGTCGGTCTGGGCGGAGGCCAGGAGCTGGCGGAGCCGGCCCTCCTCGGCGGCGAGGTCCCCGGGCGCGGAGTGGGGCGCGGACGCAAAGTGGGGGAAGAGAAACTGGAGCAGTCCCCGGCCGAACGCCTCCGCCCGCTCGCGCAGCTCGAACGGCAGCGGATAGGCTGCACGCGCGGCGGCGAGGCGCTCATGAAAGGTGGCCACTGCGGGGTCCCGAGTCGTTGTTACGGCCAAAGCTAACCTCGCTTGACAGCCCCGCGGCCGGCCTGCACCTTGGGCCCTGTCGTCCTGCGACGCCCCCACGCCTGCAACCCGGAGAGCCCGATGTCCAGCCCGGTTCCGACTCCAAGCAATACCCCCGCGACAGGTGGCGGCCTCAGCCCGAATCTGGCTGGCGCTCTCGCGTACCTGTTCGGTCCGATTACGGGCATCCTGTTTCTCGTGGTCGAGAAGACCAATTCATTCGTCCGCTTTCACGCCATGCAGTCCACCGTGCTCGGCGTGGCCTGGGTCATCTTCTGGATCGGTCTGACCATCGTCACCAGCCTGGTTCCAGTGCTCGGCTGGATCGTCGGATTCATTCTCTCCCTCGTCCTCGGGCTCGGCGGCTTCATTCTCTGGCTGCTGCTCATGTGGAACGCCTACCAGGGCAAGGAATGGGAGCTGCCCGTGGTGGGGGCGTTCGCCCGGAAGCAGCTCAGCGGCGGCGGCGCCTGACCGGAGGCGCCCCCTCGCGCTTCCTGACAGCGGGACCGCGAGGCCAGATCTGGCCTGAGCGATCGATGTCGGGAAGCGCGTGGTCGGGGTCCAGCTCGACCTTGGTCACTTTGGGCTTGGACGCCACATACAGCGTGTAGCGCCGCTCGCCACCGAACCACACGTTCACCGGGACCTGCACCCGCTCCACTGCGCCGCCCTCCCGAGTGATGGCCAGGGGCACCGGCATGATGATCCTGCCCCGGTTCTCCAGCACGATCGCCGCCGAGTCGCCCTCCACCCGCACCGTGTCCAGCGCCTGATCCAGCTTCCACGTCTCGTAGAACCACTCCTTCCAGAACCATGAGAGGTCCTGGCCGGTCACGTCGTTGAACGTGTTCCAGAAGTCCCACGGCGTCGGATGCTTGCCCAGCCAGCGTTGGCCGTACTCCCGGAAGGCTTTCTCGAAGGTCTCGCGGCCGAGTATCGTGCGCAGCGCCACCAGCACGGTGGCCGGCTTCCAGTAGGCCGCGACGCCGTAGGCTGCGTCGTTGCTGATCTTGTCGGCGGGCTTCATGATCTCCTCCTCGTAGCCCGCCTCCGTGCCGCGCAGGTAGTAGTCGCGGTTCCGCGCCTCGTCGTCGAAGCCCTTGAAGAAGTCCGCCATTGCCTGGGACTGGTCGTACTGGGTGAAGCCTTCGTCCATCCACGCGTAGCGCTTCTCGTCCGAGCCGACCATCATCGGGAACCACATGTGCCCGATCTCGTGGCTCACCACCTCGTACATCGTCAGGCTGTCGTAGGTGCCCCCGATGCACGTCATCATGGGGTACTCCATGCCGCCGCAGCCGTCGGGCCCGTCCACCGGCGTCATGTGCGGATAGGGGTAGGGCCAGAGCTTGCGGGAGAAGAACTCGACCGCATGGCGCCCGTAGCGCGCGGCTTCGTCCCAGTACGAGCGCACGCCCTCGGGCCGGTACAGGGAAGACACCAGCGAGGACGACACCTGGCCGTTCGCGCTGTCGGTGATCGCGCGGGTCGCGTCCCACAGATAGCGCGGCGAGGTGCCCCAGACGAAGTCGCGCACGTTCCGCGCGGTCCAGTGCCACGTGAGCTTACCGTCGGCGCCGCGCAGCGTGACAAGGCTGTCCGCCTTGTCCTTCTCCGTGACCACGTGCACGATCCCCGTCGCGGAGCGCGCCGAATCGAGACGCGCGCGGGTCTGGGGTGACAACACCTCGCCGGGATTCTCCAGCGCGCCGGTGGCGTCCAGCACCCAGCCGGTAGGCACGGTGAGCCGCACGTCGTAGTCGGCGTAGCCCATGTAGAACTCGCCGCGACCCAGGTACTGGTCCGTCTGCCAGCCATTGAAGTCGTCGTAGACGACCATCTGCGGGTACCAGTACGAAATGAACCAGACCTCGCCGTCCTGCCCGCCGCGCGGCGCCGTTTCCGACTGCACGCGGAACTGCCACTCGAAATCCATCACCAGCGAATCCCGCGGCACGAGCGGAGCGGGCAGACGGATCTCCATGACGGTGCCGTTGACCGTGTAGCCGGGCTCACCCGGCTTGGCCAGCTCGCTCAGCGTCTTCCCCCCGACCATGACCTTGTCGAAGTCGATCCCGCCCAGCTTGGGCGTTTGCTGATTCCGCTTGGCGTCGGGGCGGAAGAGGTTCTGGTACGCTTGGACGTAGACCACGGGGAGGGTGTCGGGAGAGCGGTTGTAGTACACGACGCGTCCCCGGCCGGTGAGTCGCTTGAGGACCGGATTCAGCTCCGCCTGGAGCCGATACGTTGCGTACTGCTGCCAATAGTTGGGGCCGGGCAGTCCCGTCATGGTGCGCGTCCCCCGCTCGACGGCCTTGCTGAACGACTCCGGAATCTCCAGCCGGAGGGCCGGTGGCATCGCAGTGGGCGGGGCGGGCTGGGCCGCACGGGGTGCCGGCGCCGGGCCGGCGGGAGCGGTCGCGGGAGCGCCCGCGCTGCAGGCTGCAACGGTGGCGAGCATCCACGGCAGCAGGACCGACTTGAGGGTATCGGGCATAGGCAGGGAACAGTAAACGGTGGGTGCTGAACGTAGAACGGGGCCCCGATCACTACGGAGCCCCGGCCCGCCGCGTTCCGTCCCCGGCTCAGCCGGCGGCACGCGCCAATGCGTCGTGGAACTCCGCTGCCGCCGCAGGGCGCTCTCCCGGCTCCATTGCGAGCGCGCGCGCGATTAATGCCGCCAAGGCCGGGGGAATGGAGGCATCATCGGTGATGGGCAACGGTCCGCCCCGGAGCATGCACGCGGCCAGGGCCGCCGGCGTCGCGCCCTCGAATGGCAGCCGGCCCGTGAGCGCCTGATGCAGGACCACGCCCGCGGCGAAGACGTCGGTACGTGCGTCCGCCGGCTCACCGAAGAGCAGCTCGGGGGCCATGTATGACGGCGTGCCGGGCGTCGTATGTCCGGGGACCTGCGCGCCCGCCGCCTCGCGCAACGCGGCGATGCCGAAGTCGGTGAGCTTCACCTGACCATCCGCCGTGAGCAGGATGTTCTGCGGCTTCACGTCGCGATGCAGGACTCCCCGCCCGTGCACCACGTCGAGGGCTCGGCAAAGCTGCAACCCGACGACGATGGCGGCAGGCACCGACAGGCGTCCATGCCGCGCCAGGAGATCGGCCAGCGACACGCCCTCCACGTACTCCATCACCAGGAACCGGGCGTCGCCGGCGCTGCCGACGTCGTGGGTGCGGACCACGTTCGGGTGCGTGACGCGACGGGTGAGCCGCACCTCGGCCGCGACGGGGCCGAGGCCGCCGTCGTCCAGCGAGAGATCGGCCCGCAGCAGCTTGAGCGCGACGCTCTCGCCCAGCACGCGGTCCTCCGCCTCGTAGACGACCCCCATGCCGCCGGTGCCCAGGTGACGGCGCAGCTCGAAGCGGCCGGCGACGACCTCCCCGACCCGGGGGGCACCCGCCGGCGGCGCGGCAGGCGGCGTTGCAACGGACCCGCCGACCAGCTCGCGCAGCAGCTCGCGCTCCATCGTCTCGGCCCGGTTTCGCTCCTGGTCGAGCAGGAGGACCTTGCGTTCCGCTCCCCAGCGATAGCCCCCGGGGTCGCCGTCGCCCCGGACCACTCGATGACAGGGTACCACCAGCGCGACCGGGTTGGTAGCGCAGGCCTGGGCCACGGCGCGCGCGCCCCGCGGCGCTCCAACGGCCCGGGCGACTTGCGCATAGGACCGCGTCTGGCCCGCGGGAATCGCGCGGAGCGCGTTCCATACCCGCCACTGGAAGGCGGTGGCGCGCACGTCGATCGGCACGTCGACCCGCGGGGTCTGGCCCTCGAGGTGGCGCACGATCTCGTGGGCCCACGCGCCCAGTCCGTCCGGGTCGGCGGCGAGCGTCGCATGGGGGAATTCGTCCCGAAGGCCGGACTCGAGCGCTGCGTCGCTGTCGCCCAGACGCACGCTGCACACGCCCCGGTCGGTCGCCGCCACCAGCAGGCGGCCGAGCGGGGATGCCACGACGGCGTAGCGGATCGCGAGCCCCCGTCCGCCCCGGCGATACGTCGCCGGCGTCATCCCCAGCGGTGAGCGGCCCCGCTCGTAGACCGGGCGCCCGGAGCCGTAGCCCGCCGCGTAGACGGCGCGGCTCACGGTGTGCCCCTCGCGGAGGCCGCTCCGGAGCCGCTCGACGCGGCGCGCTTCGACCCACTCGCGCGGGCTCACGCCGACCACCCGCTTGAACACCCGTTGGAGGTGCCACGGGCTCAAACCGACCTCCGTCCCCAGTTCCGCCAACGTCGGCGGAGCATCCAGCCGGGCATCCAGCGCGCGGCTGGCGAGCCGCACCGCGCGGAGATCGGCGTCCTCGGCTGCGATCGTGCGAGGGCGGCACCGCCGGCAGGCGCGGAACCCTCCGGCCTCGGCGTCGGCCGGCCCGGCGAAGAAGTGTACGTTACGGCGGTTGGGCCGCCGCGACGCGCAGGACGGGCGGCAGTAGACGCCGGTGGTGCGCACGGCGTAGACGAACCGGCCGTCGAAGCGCCGGTCGTGGTGGACCACGGCTTCCCATGCCTGCTCGGGATCAACTGTCGAATGCTCGAGAAGTATCAAGGCTGTCATGTCTCCCTCCCGGGACAATAGTGCGGTGACCCGGGGTTCGCCCGCTATCCGGTTCTTGCGACGCATTCCGCGACGCTGGTGGGCCGGCATCGACCCCGGCCGTCTCCTTAGCATGCTCCGTCGCGCAGCCCCCCTCTTTCCCCTTGCCCTTGCCGCACTTGCCGGCTGCCGAGGCGCGCCCCGCGCCACGGCCAGCGAGCCGGGCCGCGAGGCGTTTACGACCGCCATAGACCGGGAGCCTGCGCCCGGGGGCGCTCCGGAGGGGATGGGCTGGGTGCCGGGTGGGCGGTTCTGGATGGGCTGCGGGGGATGCAACCTGCCCGATGCGCTACCGGTGCATGCAGTGGCGATCAGCGGCTTCTGGATGGATCGGGCGCCGGTGACCAACGCCGAGTTCGCCCGCTTCGCGGCCGCCACCGGCTACGTCACCGTGGCGGAGCGCCAGCTCGATCCGAAGGAGTTTCCCGGTCTTCCGGCCGAGCGCCGGGCGCCGGGCTCAGTGGTCTTTTCTCCGCCCACGCATGCAGCCTCCGACCTCGGCTATCTGGACTGGTGGCGGTGGGTGCCCGGTGCAAACTGGCGCCATCCCGAGGGGCCGGCCAGCGACCTCAAGGGCCGCGAGGACCACCCCGTAGTGCACGTGGCGTACGAGGACGCGGCGGCCTATGCCCGTTGGGTGGGGAAGCGCCTGCCGACCGAGGCCGAGTTCGAGTGGGCCGCGCGCGGAGGACTCGACCGGAAGCGGTATGCGTGGGGTGACAAGCTCAAGCCGGGCGGGCACTGGGTCGCGAACATTTTCCAGGGCAGTTTCCCGATCCGCAACACGGCCGAGGATGGCTACGCGGGCACGTCGCCGGTGACCGCGTTTCCCCCGAACGGCTTCGGCCTCCGGGACATGGGTGGCAACGTGTGGCAGTGGACCAGCGACTGGTACCGCGCGGACTGGTACGCGCGCCTGGCCGCCTCGGGTGTCGCGATGAATCCGGCCGGGCCGCCGAAGAGCCTCGACCCGTCGCACCCCGACTCGCCGACTCGCGTGATCCGCGGCGGATCGTACCTCTGCAGCGAGCAGTACTGCACCCGCTACCTCGTGGGCAGCCGGGGCCGCGGCGACGTGACCACCGGCTCCTCCAACCTCGGCTTCCGCCTGGTGCGCTAGACCCGTCCCAACGAGCTTCGACCGTTCAAGACCACAGCCATACGCCCGCGAAGATTCCGGCCATGGAACGGAGAACCTTCCTCACGGGCGCCGCGGCCTTCGGCGCGGGCCTCGCGACCCGATCGGTGCCCTGGCCCGCGGCCGAGGCCATTCCCGTCGCGTTTCTCATCGGCGACCACGTTAACGTCATCGACCTGGCGGGCTCCTGGGAAGTATTTCAGGATGTCATGGTCGGTGCGGGGCACGGCGAGGGGTTCGCCCCGTTCACGGTGGCCCCGTCGACCGCACCGGTGACCGGGACAGCGGGGCTCACCTTTGTTCCCCATTACGACCTCGCGCACGCGCCCAGCGCGCGCGTGGTCGTGGTGCCGGCACACCATGCCCCGGCCGAGTCGCTCGAGTGGCTCAAGCGAGCGTCCCGCTCCGCCGATCTGGTGATGTCGGTCTGCACCGGTGCGTTCGTCCTGGCACGTGCGGGGTTGCTGGACGGCCTCACGGCCACGACCCACCATGAGTTCCAGGACGCGCTCGCGCGGGACTTCCCGAGGGTGAAGGTCGAGCGGGGCGTGCGATACATCGAGCACGACCACGTGGCAACCGCAGCGGGGCTCACGTCCGGAATTGACCTCGCGCTCCGGGTTGTGGAACGGTACTACGGCGGGGATCAGGCGCGGGCCACGGCGACTCATCTCGAATACCAAAGCCGCGCCTGAGCGCGGCGATGCCGAGTCGCCTCAGGTCGAGGCGGGTCGGAGCGGCAGCCGGCGGACGCGGCGGCCGGTCAGCGCGAACAGGGCATTGGCGAGCGCCGGCGCGACGGGCGGCACCGGAGGCTCGCCCAGACCGCGGGGTGGCTCGCCGTTCTCGACGAAGTTCACCTCGATCCGGGGCGCTTCGGCGATGCGGATCCACCGGTAGGTGTCGAAGTTGGTCTGGCGCACGCGTCCGTGCTCCACGGTGATCTCTCCGTACAGCGCCGCACAGAGCCCTTCCAGAATGCCTCCCTCGACCTGCGCTTCGGCACCGCTTCGGCTGACCACCGTCCCGCAGTCGATCGCCGCGACGATGCGGTCCACCCGGAACTCCGCCGCGGCATCGCGCGATACCTCGACGACCTCCGCGGCGTAGCTCCCGAAGGTGAAGTGCCCGGCGATGCCCCGCGCGTGACCCTCCGGCATCGGCGTGCCCCATCCGGCACGCTCGGCCGCGAGACGCAGCACGCCGGCCAGGCGGCCGGGGTCGAACACCGGCCCCCCGTGGCCGTGGTACTGCAGCTCTCGCCGCTTGCCCAGCCAGTCAAGGCGGAACCCGAGCGGGTCCTGTCCGGCGGCCGCGGCGACCTCGTCCATGAAGCTCTGGACGGCGAAGGCGTTGGCGGAGTGGAGCGTCGAGCGCCAGGCACCGCGCGGGATCGGCGAATCCACGTTGGTGTACTCGTAGCGAAGGCTCGGGACACACGCCGCCGGAAAGTCGTCGACGTACATCTCCGAGGCCTCCGGGCCCACCCGGGTCGCGCCGGCGTACGCGTAGCGCGACGGATTCACGATGTGCTGCGCCCAGGCAGTCACCCGCCCACTCCCATCGAGCGCCGCGCGCATCCGGTGCAGGGCCGCCGGCCGGTAGAAGTCGTGGCTCAGGTCGTCCTCGCGGGTCCAGACCACCTGGACCGGGGCACCGGCCCGCTGCGAGAGCAACGCCGCCTCGCCGGCATAGTCCACCATGAGGCGGCGTCCGAAACCGCCGCCGCAGCGTGTCGGATGCACGGTGATCCGGTCGGCGGGAAGGCCGGTGGTCGCCGCGACGATCGCGAGGACATCGCCCGGGTCCTGCGTCGGCACCCATACTTCACACCGGTCCGACCGGACGTCCGCGATGCAGTTGGGCGGCTCGAGCGGCACGTGCGCGAGAAACGGCAGCTCGTAGACCGCCTCCACCGTCCGCGCCGCGGCGGCGAAGGCCGCGTCCACGTCGCCGTCGTCGCGCAACATCTTGCCGCCGCGCTCGAGAGCCGAGGTGAGAACCGCCGACAGTTCGGCCGTGCCCGTGGCCTCCGCGCCCTCCCAGGTAACGCCGAGTGCCCGGCACCCGCGAATGGCGGCCCAGGTGGAGTCGGCCACCACCGCGATCCCGGGGCCGACGCCCGTGGGATTGCGGCTACCCTCGACCGGAATGATCCGCTGAACGCCGGGCATCTCGAGCGCCGCGCTATCGCTCACGTCCTTCAGTCGGGCACCGAACGGCGCGCGCGCGATGCACGCGTACCGCATGCCCGGAACACGGGCATCGAGTCCGTAGCGCGCGCGGCCTGTGACGAGATCGGTCACATCGGCTGGGGCGACCCGCTTGCCGATGAGCCGAAACTCCGCGGGCGTCTTGAGCGGGACCTCCGTGGGGATGGGAAGCCGCGCGGCGGCGGCGGCCAGCGTCCCGTAGGCGGCCCGGCGTCCGCTCCCCGCGTGAATGACGACGCTCTTCTCCGTTGTGAGCGAGGAGCGATCCACGCGCCACCGCGCGGCTGCCGCGCTCACGAGCAGGTATCGCGCCGTGGCACCGGCGCGCCGAAGCGGAAGCCAGTTCTCCGACACGCTCGTGCTGCCGCCCACGCCTTGCGACCCGAACCGCATTTCGTTGAACGGCGCCTCCACGACGCGCACGCGGCTCCAATCGGCATGCAGCTCCTCGGCGACGATCATCGGCAACGAGGTTTTCACCCCCTGCCCGATCTCCGGATTCTTGGCGGTGATGGTGATCGTCCCGTCCGGGGCGATCTCCACGAAGGCGGTGAGTCCGACCGCCGCCGGGCGGAGCGCGTCGATGCGCGTCGCTGTCGCGTCGGATCGGACGCCGAGCAGGAGACCACCGGCGGCGGTCATCGCGACGGTGAGGAACTCCCGCCGCCCGAAATCAGTCGAGTCCGGCATGGGGGCTCCTTGCGCCGCGTGCGGCGCGGTACGCGCCGGGCGTGAGTCCGATCTGATCCTTGAAGCGGCGCGAGAAGTGACTCTGATCGGAAAAGCCCAGGGCGAGGGCGATGCTGGCCAGCGAGTCGTCGCTGCCGAGCAGGCTCCGGCAAGCATCGTCGATCCGCCGGCGCCGCACGTAGGCGCCGACGCTGCAGCCGAACGTCCGGCGGAACGTCCTCGCCACATGCACGGGATGGACTCCGATCGCGTCCGCGACCTCGGAGAGCCCGACGGCCTCGCGATACCGGGCCTCGATGAGATCGCGGGCCGTGCTGACCCAGCCGGGTGCGGCCGCGCGCTCGGCGCGGGGACACCGGATGACTTCACCCAGCAGGGCAAGCACCAGGCCCTCGAGCGCGAGGTCCGAAGCCTCGGAGCCGCGCTCGAACTCGCCGTGGAGCTGGCGCCCGAGCCACGCCGCCCGGGTCCCGCCGAGATCGCGGGGGCCCGGGAGCCGCGCCGAGCCTGAGCGCTCGAGGCGCTGGAGCAGCGTCGGGCCCAGCGTCACGCTGAAGCAGCGCGTCCGCGCATCGAAACGGTGCGCGTGCGGCTCGTGGGCCGGATGGAAGAAGAGCCTGCCGCCGGCGAAGGTCAGGCGTCGGCCTCCGCGGCCGTGCTCGTCGAGCGTCCCGGCGAGCACCAGACAGAACAGCGGACTCTCGTGGCTGTGCCACGGCACGAAGGCGCCGGGCGGATAGGCCGTCTCGCACAAAACGACGTCGCCCAGGGTCCGCAGGCGACGAACCCGTCCGTAGAAACGTCCGTCCTGGGTCAACGTGCTCATGGGGGTACCTGCCGGGCCTGGGAGCGCGAGATCGCGACCCAGCGTCCCTTACGGGGCGGCGCGGTGGCAGGATTCGTCCGGGCCCTCGCTGGTCGGCCCGGGGGACATTACCGTTACCGAATGAACGCGCTTCCCGATCCAATGAGCGGCCGACCGCACTCGACACCGCCGGCCGGCTTCGCGGGCGAGAGCCGTCTCGCCACGGAGATCCTGGACGAGCTGAGCCGGGTCATTGTCGGCCAGCGGACGCTGCTCGAGCGGCTCGTGATCGGCCTCCTGGCCGAGGGCCACGTGCTGCTGGAGGGCGTGCCGGGGCTCGCCAAGACGCTGGCCGTGCGCACACTGGCCGCAACCGTGAGCGGCGGATTTCACCGCATCCAGTTCACTCCCGACCTCCTGCCCGCCGACCTGATCGGCACCCAGATCTACAATCAGCGGAGCGGCGAGTTCACGGTCCAGCGAGGGCCGATCTTCACCAACATCCTGCTCGCGGACGAGATCAATCGCGCGCCGGCCAAGGTGCAGAGCGCGTTGCTCGAGGCCATGCAGGAGAAGCAGGTGACGATCGGCGGCCAGAGCTTCCCGCTGCCGGAGCTGTTCCTTGTCCTCGCGACCCAGAATCCGATCGAGCACGAGGGCACCTATCCGCTGCCTGAGGCGCAGGTGGACCGCTTCATGTTCAAGCTGGTAGTCACGTACCCCGGGCGAGACGACGAGCGCGAGGTGCTCGACCGGATGACCGGTGGGCCCGAGCCGGAAGCGCGGCCGGTGCTGGACCCCGCCCGGGTGCTCCACGCTCGGCGGCTCGTTCGTGGGGCATACGTCGACGACCGGGTGAAGGAGTACGTGCTGGACGTGGTCGGAGCGACCCGGAATCCGGAAGCCGTGGGCCTCGCCGACCTGCGCCCGCTGATCGAATACGGCGCCTCTCCGCGCGCGGGGATCTTCCTGCTGCGCGCCGCCAAGGCTCACGCGTTCCTTGGCGGCCGGGACTACGTGACGCCGGAGGACGTGAAGGCGCTCGCGCTGGACGTGCTCCGCCACCGTGTGATCCTTTCCTACCGGGCTGACGCCGACGGCGTCG
>DATBQV010000167.1:0-7764 GCA_036560625.1 Gemmatimonadales bacterium | reverse complement strand
GCTGCAGCCGTCACCTCCACCGATTTCGGCCACCGCAAGGGTCGGATCGGCTCCCTCTCCAAACCCAAGAACGCCCTCCTCGCTACCGCTGCGTCGCTATCCCCCCTTTGGGCTACCGCCCATCTGCCACCACAACCCCTTTCCGCGGACCCTCCGCGAGCTACCTGCGGAATCGCTGCGCCCGGCCCGCGGCGCTTGAACTCTGCCGCTCGGTTTGGTAGCCTTCTGTGCCCTTTCGGGCGCCTATCGAGATCGAAGGTCAGGAGAACGGAACATGGCCAGACAATGTGAGCTCTGCGGCAAGAAGACGGTCTTCGGCCGCAACGTCAGCCACGCGCACAACGTCACCTCGCGCACCATGGAGCCCAACCTGCAGCGGGTCAAGGCGCTGGTCGAAGGCACGGTGCGTCACGTCCGGGTCTGCACCCGCTGCCTGCGCAGCGGCCGGGTGACCAAGGCCCCGGTCCGCAAGTGGAAGCCCGAAGGAACCGAGGCGGCGGAGAGCTAGCCTGGCCGGCCCATCCCCCCGCCCCGGCCGCAGCCTAGCTGCGCCGTCCGCCGAACAGCCCGGCCCGCATCAGGTAGTACAGCAGGGTCATCAGCGTCGACACCACCGCCGCGACGTAGGTCAGGGCCGCCGCGTTGAGCACGCGGTCCATCCCCTCGCGCTCCCCCGCCCCGACGATCCCCTCCTCGACGGCGAGGCGCTTGGCGCGGGCGCTGGCGTCGAACTCGACCGGCAGGGTGACGATCTGGAACAGCAGCACGAAGGAGAACAGCATGGCGCCGAAGAGCACCACGCTGGATCCGCTTCCCCCGCGGGTCATGTAGAGCAGCAGGAGACCGGCCATCATGACCCCGTAGCCGAGCTTGGCGCCGATGTTCGCGGTCGGCACCAGGGCCGAGCGCAGCCATAGCGGCCGGTAGCCCGCCGCGTGCTGGAGGGCGTGGCCCGCCTCGTGGCAGGCGACCCCGACGGCGGCGACCGAGGGCGAGCCGAAGACCCCCTCGGAGAGATTGAGCGTCCGGTCGGCGGGGTTGTAGTGGTCGCTGAGCGTCCCCTGGACGGGGACGATCGAGACGTCGTGGAGGCCGGCGCCGTCGAGCATCACCCGCGCCGCCTGCGCGCCGGTGAGGCCGCGGGCGGTCCGCACCCGCGAGTATTCGTTGAACGCCGAGCGCGTCCGCCAGCTCGCCCAGAGGGAGAGCAGCAGGGCCGGGGCGATGAAGAGCAGATAGCCGAAATATCCTGCGAACATGCGCACACCTCCTATGGGCTAAACAGCCCTGGCGCGGGCGACATTTCCGCCGCCGCGCCAGCGCTTCGCGGGGGTAGAGTAGCCTCCGAGGAGGATCGGGATGGCCGTCGAGAGCTCGGCGCAGGTCGCCGTCGTCACCGGCGGGAGCCGCGGCATCGGGCGGGCGGTAGTCGAGGCCCTGCTCGGCCGCGGATGGCGCGTCTTCCTCTGCAGCCAGCACCCCGAATCGACCGCGCGGGCGCTCGAGGAGCTGGCCGCGACGGCCCCGGGCCGGGTCGCCGGCCGGGCGGTCGACGTCCGCCGCCAGGAGGAGGTCGACGGCTTCGTCGCCTGGGTGCTCGCCGAGGCGGGGCGGATCGACCTCCTGGTCAACAACGCCGGGCAGGGGACCTTCGGGGCGGTCGACGCGCTCTCCGGCGACGACTTCCGGGCCGTCGTCGAGACCAACCTCTGCGGGCCGTTCTACTTCCTGCGCGCCGTGGCGCCGGCGATGCGGCGGCAGGGGTCCGGCTGGATCGTCAACGTCGCCTCCCTCGCGGGCAAGAACGCGATGGCCGGGGGCGCCGCCTACAACGCCTCGAAGTTCGGCCTCGTCGGCCTCTCGGAGGCCGCCATGCTCGACCTCCGCCAGGACGGCGTGCGGGTGGCGGCCATCCTGCCGGGCAGCGTGAGCACCGATTTCTCGCATCCGGATGGGCGGCAGGCCGGCCGCGACTGGAGGCTCGCCCCGGAAGACGTCGCCGAGGCGGTCGTCGGCCTGCTGGCCTACCCGCCCCGCGCCCTTCCCAGCCTGATCGAGCTCCGCCCGTCCCACCCGCCGAGGAAATAGGGCCGAGGATTCGGGAGGCCGAGCGGCGCCCACGGATCCACGGCATTGGATTCGCTAGATGTGCTGCAGCTCCGGGTCCTCGTCGATGTACGCGAGCCGCTGTCCTAAATAGGGAAGGTCTGGAAGATGGTGCCAGGAGCGCAGGAGATGGTAGGCCGGGGAGGTCAGGAGATTCGTCTCGTCCACGGCCTGCCGCCAGTCGGACCGGCGGATCTCCTCGACCGTCTCCCAATCCGGCAGGATGCCGAAATCCCAGGCGCCGCAGAGCCGCACAAGGAAGTCGACCCGATCGGCCAGGGTGGGGAGATCCTCCGGGATCTCGGTGTCGGGATAGAGAGAGCCGTCAATCCAGGAGAGCGGCATCGAGGAAGGCCTCCGCAAACCAGCATCGTACACGAGCGGCTTCGTCACGCTGAGCCGCTTCCGTGATCATCTCCAAGGGACGATGCCGGGCGACTCGTGCCAAATGAGTCTGCACGGCCAAGAGGGCTCGCTGCTTGTCCGCATGACTCCCCACCTTCTGCTGGCGTTCCGCCCAGAGCTGCCAACATTCTCGGGCCGTCGTCAGGCCGTTGTCAGAGAGCGTGTAGATGTCTCGGAAGTCGCGGGGGGCTCCTCTCTCGACCAGCGCGGTCATCTTGCTGGCGATCAGGTCCGCGAGACTGTCCAGAGCCACGTCGGCCCAGGGAAGCCGTTCCAGAGCGGCCAACTGAGCTGACCGAGACGCGATCTGGAAGCTGAAGATCGTCTTGCCGGAAACCTTGAGCTCGATGCTCACCACATCTCCCCAAGAGCGACGCCTGATGTCGCCGAGCGGCCGCAGCGACTCCTCGATCGTCTGAAGCACCCGTTCCCGCTCTCCTTCCGCCGCCGAAGGGCTCCACCAGGCGTCCACATCGTGAGTCGCTCGGTAATCGAGGTAATGAAGGAGGCCGAGAGCGCCACCCAGAGAGATCTTGTGCCCAAGCCCCTCGTCGGCCAGGGCCTGTAGAGTGCTCGCGGCGTAAACGGACAGTTGGCTGGGGCGCTTCGGCACGGGCATGGGGGGTTAACGATACCTTGGAGGAGGTCCGGCGGCGACTTGGGAAGCGGGCTTCGAGCGCAACCAGGACCTGCTCGAGCTGAGCCCGCGAGTCGGCGTCACCTTGCGCGAGGATCGTGCGGACCAGCGTAGCGACACCCCGCGCGCCCGCCCAGGAAGTAGCCGGGCGCGGGCCAGACGGCCGGGCGTCGAGGATCGTCTTACAGGACCTTGACGGGCGGCATCCCACGGAGGACCGTGGGGCCGCTCGGCGCGGGGACGCCCGAGGCGGGCTCGAGGGTGATGAGGATCGCCTTGGTGCCGAGCGGCATGGTCTCCGAGCTCAGGTGGACCGGTTGGCCGGGCTCGGCCGTGAAGGTGCCGCCGGAGACCGGTCCCTGGTCGCCGTAGAACCACAGCTCATACTGCCGCCCCTTCCCCGAGGGCTGGAGGTCCTCGACCGAGAGATACCAGTGCTGGTGGTCCTCGGCGATGTAGAGGCGGCCGCGCGCTTCCTTGGCGAGGTCGACCTGGCCGGTGGGGCGCAGAGCGCTCATCTCGACCGTCGGCGACGTCACCAGCGAGAACATCTTTTCGAGCTCGGCGAAGTGGGAGCGCAGGCTATCGACGTCGGCCCGCGCCGCCGAGATCTGGGCGGAGCGCAGGCGCTCGCCGGCGAGCTCCCGCTCCAGCTGATCGATCCGAGTCGCATCGACGGTGAGCAGCCCGCTCTGCTGCCGGAGGTCCATGTACAGCTTCCCCGAGACGCCGAGGAGCGCGAGCACCAGCCCGGCGGCGAGGGCCAGGGGCCAGCGCCGCGCGGCCCGCGGCCGCGGGGGGATCGGAAGCGGCGGGAAGGGGGTGCGGGTCGACCCGGCGACCGCGGCGCGGCCAGGCCGCGGGACGGTAGGAGTAGCCTGAACGGTCTGAACGGTCTGAACGGTCGGAGCGGCAGGCGCGGTCGGAGCGGTCGGAAGCGGGGGCGCCGGCGCGGGGCGGCTCATCTCCTGGGTCTCGTCGCCCGTGGCGAGCGCCATCAGGCGCTCGCGCACGGCGGCCGACGGGGCGACCGGGTCGAGCGCGAACGGGATCAGCCCGAGGGTCTCGGTGTAGAGGCGCGCCAGGGTCTCGCCAGCGTCCCCGGGGCGCGCCGCGGGCTCGAGCGAGTCGAGCCCGCGCTCCAGCGCCTTGAGGGTCGCCAGGATCGTCCGATCCTCATCGTGGTCGTGAATGTCGTCGCTCACAGCAGCTCTCTGATCTCGTCTCGTAAAGCGTGGCGCAACTTTTTCATCGCCAGCAGGGTCCGGGTCTTCACCGTGCCGAGCGGGATGTCGGCCGCGCTCGCGATCTGCGTCTGGGTCAAACCCTGGTAGAAGGCCAGCTCGAGCACCTCGCGCTGCTCGGCGGGGAGGTTCTCCATCTCCCGCCGCACCCGCTTCCGCCGCTCCTGGATGAATACGTTCTCCGCCCCCTCGGGGGATGTATGCTCGAAGGGGCCCTCGTGCTGCGCGGCGTCGTGAGTGCGCTCGATCACCTTGCGGCTGCGCAGGCGGTCGATGGCCCGGCTGCGGGCGATGAGGACCAGCCAGGTGGAGACCGAAGAGCGCCCGGCATCGTAGCGCCCCCCCTGATTCCAGACGTGGACGAAGACCTCCTGGAGGACCTCCTCGGCGTCCGCGGTGGTGCCGAGGATGCGCCGGGCGAGGCCCAGGAGGGTCGCCGCGTAGCGGTCGTAGAGCTCGGAGAGCGCTTCGGGTTGGCGGTCGGCGATCTGCCGAACCAGGGTCACGTCGTTGAGGGCCGCCAGCGAGCCCGGCTGCGATGAGGTCTCGTCCATCCCGGTCGCGTATGCCCCTTGGCTCGCTCGAGCTCGGCGGAGGCGCCTAGGATAGCATGAACGCTCCACGCCAGCGGCGGAGCCGCGAGAGAGGGAGCGCGCATTGACCGACCCGAAGGCGGCCGCCCGGACCGGACCGCTGCAGCCCGCCATCCGGGTCATCATGATGCCCAAAGACACCAACGCCCTGGGCACCATCTTCGGCGGCATCATCCTCTCCTACATCGACCAGGCCGGGGCGGTCGAGGCGCATCGCCACCGGGCCGGACGCCTGGTCACCGTCGCCATGCGCGAAGTGGAGTTCCACGCCCCGGTCTTCGTCGGCGATCTGGTGAGCTTCTGGACCGAGACCCTGCGCCTCGGCCGCACCTCGATCACCGTCAAGGTGACGGTCGAAGTCGAGCGGCGCACCGCCGGCAAGGAGGGCGGCCGGGTGAAGGTCACCGAGGCCGAGGTCGTCTACGTCCGCGTCGACGCCGACAACCGCCCGCTGCCGCTCGAAGCCGATCAGCTCTGACCCGCCATGCCCGGCATCACCCCCGTCGAGCTGGCCGGCCCCGCCGGGCGCCTGGAGGCGATCCTCAAGCTCCCGGGCGGCACCCCCCGCCTGGCCGCGGTGGTGGCCCATCCCCACCCGCTCTACGGCGGCACCATGCACAACAAGGTGGTCTATGCCACGGCGCGCCGCCTCGAGGCCCACGGGGCCGCCGTGCTCCGCTTCAATTTCCGCGGCGCCGGCGCCAGCGAGGGGGAGCACGACCAGGGACGGGGCGAGCGCCGCGACATGGCCGCCGCCCTGGCCGAGATGCGGGGGCGATTCCCCCGCCTGCCGCTGGTCGCCGCCGGCTACTCCTTCGGCTCCTACGTGGCGCTCGCGACCGGCGCCGACGGCAGCGCCGACCGCCTGCTCGCCCTGGCGCCGCCGGTGGGCCACTACGACTTCTCCTTCCTCGAGACCTCCTCGGTGCCGCTCGCCGTGCTGAGCGGCGCCGAGGACCCGCTGGCGCCGGCGGCCCGGCTCACCCCGGCGGTGCGGCGGTGGCGCGGCCTGCTCTCCTGGGAGATCCTCCCCGACACCGACCACGATCTGGCCGCCCACCGCGAGCTGCTCGAGGCCGCCCTCGACCGCGCCATCGACCGCCTGGTGCCGGAGGCGCCGCCCTGGGAGCGGGCTTCGCGTTAGGGCTCGATTAGCCCGCGCGGCGCAGCGCGCCTAGAGCCGCGACCATCAGGAGCGTGGCCAGGAGCAGGGCTCCCTTCGTCGAGAGGGCCGGGACCTCGGCCACTGAGATGGGTGCAACGGCGATCGCCAGGCGCACGGGGGCACCGGCGCCGACGAAATCGCTGACGGTGAGGGTTACCTCATAGTCGCCCGGGACATCGGGGACCAGGGTTGCCAGCGCGGTCCCGGCATTGGCAATGATTGCCGCGCTGCCGGGTGGCGCTATGGAAAGCGCCCACTGATAGGTCAGCGGATCGTTCTCCGGATCGGTGCTGTTTGCCCCGTCGAGCGCGACCGGAGTCCCCAGCCTTACCGCGGCGGCACTGGCTTGCGCTCGTGCCGTCGGAACCGCGTTGCTGGTCACCGTGAGCTGATCGGCCTTGCTGGCCTGGCCGTCCTCATCGGCCACCACCAGCTCGGCAATGTAGGTGCCTGGCAGGTCGGCGAGGAAGGTCGGCGTTGCGGTAGCAGCGCCGCTCAAGACCGCAGCGCTGCCGGCGGGCACGTTGGTCAGTGTCCAGGAGAAGACGAGGTTCTGGACGGCGGTTTCGTCGTCGCTCGATGCGCTGCCGTCGAGCTGCACCTGGCTTCCAGTGCGCACGGTCCGGTCGGACCCGGCGGCAGCGGTCGGCGGATTGCTCAGGGCGCGGAAGATCTCGCTGGTCGCCAGATAGGACGTGCCATCGTATCCGCCGGCCACCAGCACCTCGCCGCTCGGCAGCAGCGCAGCAGCTTGTCCGACCCTCGCTGTGGACATCGAGGGCACGGTGCGCCACGAATGGGTGGCCGGGTGGTAGATCTCCGCGCTGGCGTTAACGCTCGCCATGCTCCCCACCTGCGCCCCGCCCACCACCAGCACGTCGCCGTTCGGCAGCAGAGTCGCCGTATGCCGGGCTCGGCGGGCGGCCATGGAGGCGGCGAACGACCAGGTGCCGGTCGCCGGGTCGTAGATTTCCACCGTATTGTGGTTGCTGCCAATGACGCCCGCGTCGTGACCGCCGGTCACCAGAACGCGGCCGTCCACGAGCCGCGTCGCGGTATGGAAGGTGCGGCCGAGGTTGAGCTGGCCGGTCAGCGCGAAGGAGCCGGTGACCGGATCATAGAGCTCGCAGCGGGCTTCGACCGTGAGCCCGATCCGCTGTCCTCCACCGGTGACGAGAACCTTGCCGGCGTTCGGCCCGGTGACGAGCAACGTCAGGGTGTGGCCCGCGCGCAGAGCAACCATCGAGCCGGTTGCAGACCAGGTCGAAAGGGCTGGATCGAAGAGCTCGGCCGAGTCGTAGGTCGGCCCGTCGGCGCCGCCGTTGTAGCCTCCGGCATAGAGCACCTTGCCGCTCGGCAACAGGATCATCGCGGCGGCGAATCGATTGAGAGCAGGGTGATTGACCGTCGCTGACCAGGAATGCGTGGGCTCCGTGAAGAGGTGGGATTCTTTGGCGACGCCATCGTACTGCTCGCCAGCGGTCAGGACCTTGCCGTTCCCGAGCAGCACGGCTTGCTTCTGGTAGCGGTGCGAAACCGGCATGGCGGAAGTTTCGCTGAAGCTTCGGCCGGCGACCGAAAAGATGTCCACTCGGTTCGTGTAGCCCGGTACCT
>DATBQV010000166.1:0-10622 GCA_036560625.1 Gemmatimonadales bacterium | reverse complement strand
GCGGGAACGTCCTCGGGGCCGATGATCTCGCCGTCGGCGGCGATGACCATCCGCTCGATCGCATTGCGCAGCTCGCGGACGTTGTTGCGGGCCCAGTCGTAGCTCATGAGCGCGTCGAGCGCGTCGGCGGCGATGCGCTTCTTCCGCATCCCGAACCGCTCGCAGATGGCGCCCAGCACCGCATCGGCGATGGCGGGGATGTCGGAGAGCCGCTCGCGGAGCGGCGGCACGCGGATCACGTGGGCGTTGAGCCGGAAGAGCAGGTCCTGGCGGAAGCGTCCGGCGGCGACGTCGGCATCCAGCTCGCGATTCGTGGCCGCCACGACTCGGGCTTCGACCCGAAGCGGCCGGGTGCTCCCCAACCGGGTGACGGTGCGTTCCTCCAGCACGCGGAGCAGCTTGGCCTGTGCCGGCAGCGGCAGCTCGCCGATCTCGTCGAGAAACAGGGTCCCGCGCTCCGCGGCTTCGAACGCGCCACGCCGCGTCGCCGACGCGCCGGTGAAGGCACCGCGCTCGTGGCCGAACAGCTCGCCTTCGACGAGGTTCTCCGGCAGCGCGGCGCAGTTGATGGCGACAAAGGGCGCCGACGGGTTGGCGCCGAGGCGGTGGAGGTCCCGCGCGACCAGCTCCTTGCCTGAGCCGCTCTCTCCCAGGACCAGCACGTGGGCCGGAATCGGGGCCAGCCGGGCGACGGTCTCGTGCAGCCTGCGCATAGGGGCGCTGTCGCCCACGAGCGAGCTGTCGGCGTCGAGCCGGCGGCGCAGCGTCCGGACCTCCGCCTCGAGCCGGCGGCGTTCCAGCACGGTCTCGATCTCGCGCACGATCCGCTCCATGGGCTCGCTCTTGTCCACGAAGCCCGCGGCGCCAAGCCGCACGGCCTGGATGCAGCGATCGAAGTTGCCGGTGCCGGTGTAGACGATGACCGGCGTCTCGACCCCGCGCCGACCAAGCAGGCGCAGCACCTCGAAGCCATCCATGCCGGGCATCTCGAGGTCGAGCACGACGCAGTCGGGTGCGTCCCGCGCGATGGCCTCGAGCGCCTCCTCTCCGCCCCCGGCGGTCGCGACCTCGTAACCGCCCAGGCGCTTGAGGTCGTAGGCGTACTGCTCGGCCGTCGGCCGCACATCGTCCACCACAAGCACGAAGGTCACGGGGATGTCCTCCGGGGAAGCTCGACGATCACGCGGGTACCGACGTCCGGCTCGGTCTCCACCCGCAGCCGCCCGCCGAGATCCTGCACCAGGCGGCGCACGATGGTGAGCCCCAGGCCGGTGCCGCCTTCCTTGGTGGTGAAGAAGTCGTCGAACGCCTGATCCAGCTCCGTGCGGGTCATGCCTCGTCCGTTGTCGGCGACCGTGATCCGCACGACCGGCTGCGGTCCATCCTGCGCGATCGCCGTTGCGATGCTGACCACGCCACCGTCACGGCCGCTGAGCCCGTCCGCCGCATTGCCGACCAGATTCTCCAGCACGCGTCGAATGGCCAGCTCGTCGCCCATCACGGGCGGCAGATCGGCGGCGAGATCCAGCCGCAGCGGGGTCCGGGTCTCCGCGACGCGCGCGACCTCGCGGGCCACGGCGTTCACGTCGCAGGCGCGCTGCTCCATCGGCGGCGTCAGACGAGCGTAGTTCCGCGCGAGGGTCTCGAGATACAGGACACTCGACTCGAGCGTCCCCCGCCGCTCCTCGAACACGGCCGGCAGCGTCGCCGGCTCTTCGGCGGCAACCCGGGAGAGGTGGCGGAGCACATGCCGGATCGGGGCGAGCCCGTTCTTCACGTCGTGATTCACCTGGCGGGCGACGTCGCCCAGGGTGGCCCGGCGCTCGGCTTCACGCACGCGGGCGGCGCTTTGGCGGAGGCGCGCCGTCATCTCTCCCAGCAGGCGGCCAAGCGCCCCGATCTCATCCCGCCGGTCGGAGGTGAAATCGACATCGAGACGGTCCAGGTCGATCGTCCCGGTTTTCCGGGCCAGCTCGGCGAGCGGCTCGCCGATCCGGCGCGCGAGCCAGGCCGCAGCGAGCACGGCGGCGGCCGCGGTGAGACCCAACGCGGCGAGGAACCAGCCATCGACGCCGCGGCGCAGCGCCTCCAGCGGCGCGAGCGATTGGGTGACTACGACCCGGGCCGTATCCGGGGCAGGGGCGGCGGTCCGCGCGAGATCGAGGTACGGAACGTCGATGCGTGCGACGACCTCATCGCCGGCGGGCTGTGTCGTGTCGGCGCCGGGCAGGAGCAACGCGACCGCGAGACCACCGGCCGAGTCGCCACGCGTCAGGCGGGCGAGGTCGAGCATGACGCCGCCGGCGACGGTGAAGCGACGGCCGCCCACGCGGAGCGAGTCGAGGCGTGCCAGGGCAAGCAGCTCGCCTTCGGCCGTGCGTACCCGGACGACGGCGATGCTGTCGCGGGTGGCGGCGAGAAAGCCCGGCAGCGCCGGTTCCTCACGATCGAATTCGTTGCGGAAGTGTCCCGAGCTCAGGATGCGTCCGCTCGTGTCCTGGACCTGAAGCAGGGCAAGCCCCGCGAGACGCATCGCGCCGCCGGCGTAGTCGAGGAGCCAGCCGCGGACTTCCGCATCGCCCTGTACGGCGCCCCGGCGGAACCGGTTGTCGGCCGCCAGCTCGTCGGTGAGTGCGGCAAGACGGGATGCGACGTCGCCGCTCTGGCGGCGCAGATCGCCCTCGATCACCGCCGCCGACGCGTGCACCCGCCGATCGTACTCGGCGACGAGGCGCCGGTCCATCTCCCGCCGGACGCCGACCGCCAGCACGGCCATCGGGATCGACAGCACCGCCACGAAGGCGAGAAAGAGCCGCGCGCGGAACGTCACGGCGTCTCCGGGAGGAGCCGAAGCACGCCGTCCCGGTCCACGGTGAGGGGCGGAGCGCCGCTCCGGACGACCGCGTGCGCGCGGGTCTCCACCAGGGGAAGCACCGCGGCGCCCGCCGCTCGCGACGCCTCGTCGCACGCGCGGGCGAGAACGACGACGTACGCGACTTCGGCACCCGCGCGAAGCGATGCGATCAGCGCGACGGAGTCCAGAGCCACGACACTGCGTGCGCCCGCGATTCCGAGGGCGGCCAGCCGGGCTGCGAGGTCCCCGGCGGTTCGATCGCCGGCGCGGTAGGCGATGCGTGTCCCCGGGTGCGCCGAGCGGTTGGGGGCCAGGGTGGCAACCGGGCATCCCGCCGCCACGGCCGTTGCCGCACGCGCGTCGATCCGAACCGCGTCGCGGGCGAGGGTCTCCTTGAACGCCGGCGTCACGTCGGCCGCCGAGGAATCGTTCGCCGACGTCAACACCAGGCCGTATGCCCGCGTCCAGGGCAGCGGGAGCGACATGAAGCCGGCGCGCCCCGCGACGTACGCGAGCGTCGCCGGGTCGTCCGTGACCACGATGTCGACGCCGGCGTCGACGGCGTCGCGAAGATCGCGGGGTCTCGCCAGCAGTCGCAGCGGCCGGCCATTGCCCACCGGCTCCAGCGTGGCCGGCGCGGGATCCGACTCGGGGAGCCGATACGCTCCGGTACCGACCGGCCAGGGCGAGTCGGGCGTCCGGCGCATGACGCTGAGCCGCTGGTCGGCGAGGGCCGCGGGCACCGAATCGCTCGGAGCCGCCAACAGAATCCGAAGCTCGCGGTCGCCGGACGCTCCGACGAAGAGGATGCCCGCCTCACGCAGCGCCGCGGTGGACGCGGAGTCATGTGCCCACCCGGTCGCCACCGTCTCCGCAGTCACGGCGGCGCCGTCCCAGAACCGCGCGTCTCCGAGCGTGAGGACCCATGTGCGGCCCGCATCCGCCGGGCTCCAGCCCGTGGCGAGTCCGGAACGCGGTCGGCCGGTACAGTCGAGCCGGATGAGCGTCTGGTAGAGCTGGCGGGCGGGGAAGGCGCTGCCCGCGATCACCCGGACGGTGTCGGCGCGCAGCGGCCCGGACGGCTCGAAAGCGCAGGGATCGGGGCCGGGCGATTGCTCAACGGAGACTGCCGGCAGCTCCGGAGCGGCGGGCGCCGGGAGCGCCGGTGTGGGAGCCGCACCCGTTCCGGGCGCGCAGGCGCCCGCGAGCCAGCCGAGGGCCAGCGCGGGAGCGAGAACCGCGGAGGCGTGGCGACCGCGGCGCGAGAATCGGGGCATCGGCAACTCTGAATGTAACCGATGCCCCTCGTGGGATTCGTCCCTCGGAGATGCGCGGTGGGCTCAGGCCGGCTGGCGGCTCCGGAGTCGGCCGGCGACGACCGTGACGTTGTCGGTGGCGCCGCGCTCGAGCGTCAGCGTCAACAGGTTCCGGCAGATCTCCTCGGCCGAGCGGTCGCCGGCCAGCTGCTCGGCGATCTCGTCGTCGGAGACGTGCTTGGTGAGCCCGTCGGTGCAGAGGAGCATCACGTCTTCCCAGAGCAGGGTGCGGGAGGTGAGCACCGGATTCGCCTCCCGGCCGCCGAGGGCGCTCATCAGCACGTTGCGCCAGCGCGAAATGGGGAGCTCGGCCGTGGGGACGACACCGGCGTCCATGAGGACCTGCGCCATCGTCTGGTCCTTGGTCAGCTGCTGGAGCCGCCCCTGGTGCAGGAGGTACGCACGGCTGTCGCCGACCTGCACGACATAGGCGCGGGGCCAGCGGACCACGACCATCGTGAGCGTGGTGGCGGCGCCGGCGTCGCGCGCGCGGATGATCTCGTGACTCTGGCGAATGGCGTCCTGCAGCTCTTCGATGAACCGGGTTTCCAGATCGGGGTCGTGATGGTAGTAGAAGCGCATCGTGTGCGTCGCGTACTCCGCGATCGCCTGGAGCGCGGTCCCGCTGGCGCGCTCCCCGGCCGGGCCGCCACCCACACCATCAGCAACGATGAAGAGATAGCCGCGCGATTCGCTGGTGAGCTCGCCGAGCTGGTCCAACGGCACGCTCGACGCCTGGACCTGCATCGTCTTATGCAGGCTGGCGATCAGGAATTGGTCCTGATTGTTCGCGCGGACCTTGCCCTGGTGGGTGAGGCCGTAGACATCGATATCCGAGGCCAGCGGCCGGTCCGCGGTCGTGGACCCTTCCGCGAGGGACGTCATGAGCACCTCCTCGGCGTGCCCGGTTCCCTAACATGCGGCCCCGCCCGGGGACCGCAACCCTCGCGACCAGCCGGAGGCCGGCCGGGCCCCTAACGGCTGCGGCGGGGGAGGGCGGGAGCCGGCTCCCGCGGCCCGGCGAAGTCCTCTTCCGTCGGCGGCCGCATCAGCAGGTCGAAGGCGAGAAAGAGCGTGTGCGACCAGGGGTAGAGCAGGAAGGGGAACAGCACCATGCCCGCGGCGAGTCCCCATTCGATCGCGTCCCAGGGCGGGTCCGGCCAGGTCCACCAGAGGGCAACGCAGAGCAGGCCCGCGAACAGGGCCTCCACGGCCATCAGATTGACGAAGTACGCCCCGAGCCAATAGCCGCGCTCGCCCCGGGCAAAGCTGATCCCGCAGGCCGGGCACACCGGGCAGATCCGATACCAGCGGAGGAAGACCGGCCCGCCACCGCACGCCGGACAGCGGAGGCGCAGTGCGCGCCCGAAGGCGCGTGCGGCGGTGAGCGGCGGCGGGACGGATGGGCCGGTGGAGAGGTGCATGGACCTGACTACGTCGAGACTATCCCATGCATACAACGCGGGTCGCGCCTTGTCCACGGCGCGACCCCCACGGTTCGACGCCGGCTCGGGCCGGAGGGTCAGACGTAGGATCGCCGGAGCATTTCGGCGGCGGATTCGTCCACGAGATCGGTGTTGCGGAGCCGGTCGAATTGATCGAGCAGGTCCTCCACTCTGAGCCGCCGCTTCCGCGCTCCGGCGAAGTCCTCGACGATGCGCCCGCGGTGCATCACCAGGAGCCGGTCTCCGAGCCGCACGGCCTGATGCATCGAGTGGGTAACCATCAGCGTGGTGAGACCGCCCCGCTGCACGGTCTGTTCGGTGAGTCTCACCACCTGCTCCGCGCTGCGCGGATCCAGCGCCGCCGTGTGCTCGTCGAGCAGGAGCAGCGCGGGCCGGACGATCGTGGCCATCAGGAGCGTGAGCGCCTGACGCTCACCGCCCGAGAGCACGCCGGTCGGCGTGTCGAGCCGGTCCGCCAGACCCAGATCCATCGCGTTGAGCCGGTCCGTGAGCTCGGCGCGCCGAGCCGCTCCCAGTCCCCAATGCAAGATGCCGCGGTGCCCGCCCCGCCCTGAGGCGATCGCGAGGTTCTCGGCGATCGTGAGGTGCGGCGCCGTGCCGGAGAACGGGTTCTGAAAGACCCGGCCGATGAAGGCGGCCCGCCGGTGCTCGGGCCAATGGGTAACGTCGCGTCCGCTGAAGCGCACGGTGCCCTGATCGAGCGAGACGGTTCCGGCGATCGCGTTGAGCAGCGTCGACTTGCCCGATCCGTTGATGCCGACCACGACGACGAAGCTCCCCGCCTGCACCGACAGATCGACGCCCTGGAGCGCCAGCTGCTCGCTCGGCGTGCCGGGGAAGAACGTGTGGTGCAGCCCGGACAGCCCGAGAACCGGCTCGGCCAGCTCGGTCATGCCGCCCCCGAGGGCGCGGTCGGCCGGCGCACGACCCGCTTGATGGCGGTGGGCAAGACCAGGGCGAGCAACACGAACACGGCGGTCACCAGCTTGAGGGCGTTGGCGTCGAGCCCCGCCCGGAGGGCGGCCGCCACCAGCAGCCGGAACACGACCGTGCCCACCAGCACGCCCGCGATTTGCCGACTCGGGCCTTTGCGACCGGTGAGACTCTCGCCCACGATCAGGCAGGCGAGGCCCACGACCACGATACCAAGCCCCATCTGGACGTTGGCGAATCCCTGGTACTGGGCGAACAGCGCCCCGCACAGGGCAACGAGCCCATTGGCGAGGACCAGGCCGAGGGTGACCATGAGCCCGACGTTGATTCCGAGAGCCCGGGCCATCTGGGGGTTGTCGCCGGTGGCCCGGACCGCCATGCCGAGATCGGTCCGGAGGAACCGCTCCATGATGACCATGCTGCCGAGAATGAGGACGACAAACATGCCGAGGGGCGCGATGTTGGCTGCGCTGACCTGGGTGCCGAAGAGCGTGACCGATGGAGGTCCCCCGAGCGCGGTCCAGGCCCGCTCCGCGATGTCGGGCAGCGTGTCGGTCCCGGCGAGGGAGATGTCGCCGCCGCCCATGACGTAGAGCTGTACGGAGTAGAGGGCCGTGCTCACCAGGATGCCGCCGAGCAGGGTGTCCACGCCGAACGCCGTATGCACCACGCCGGTCGCAGCGCCGGCGAGCCACCCCGCGACGGCCGCGGCGAGGGTGGCGGGCACCGGGTGCACGCCCTTCGCGAGGAGCGTCGCGGACACGGCAGCCCCAAGACCAAACGACCCATCGGTCGTCAGGTCGAGGCGTTCGAGGACTCTGTAGGTCAGGAAGACGCCGAGCGTGAGGAGCGACAGCAGGAGCCCGACCGACAGCGCGCCGATCAGCAGGTTCATGCGGCGCCGGCGCGGCGCACGACGGCACGGTCGCCGTCGTGCGCGGAGAGCTTCGTCATTTCTGGTCGGAGGCCAGCTTGGTCTTGGTGGTCTCGAGGCGGTAGAAGGGGATCTTGGCGGGGCTTTCACCCTTGAGGATACGGGCGATCATCTTGCCGGCCACCGCCCCACCCTCCTGGAAGTCGGGGTAGAGCGCCGCCGTCGCCCCCTTCATGATCTCGAAGGGCGAGGGCGAGAAGACCGGGATGTTCTTTTCCTTGGCGACCTTGATGACGCTCTCGAAGCCGCTGTGGACGGCGTTCCCGTAGATCTCGATCGCGTCCACCTTCTTGCCGACCAGAACGGTGGTCGCCTCGGCCGCGTCGCTGGGGCTATTCACCGGCACCGCGACCACGTCGAGCTTCGACTTCTTGGCCGCCGAGGTGAGCCGGTCCTTGAGATCGACCGAGAGCTGCTCGCCCGGGGTGAAGAGGACACCCACCCGCTTGACCTTCGGGACGAGGCGCTTGATCAGCTCGATCCGCCGCTCCTGCTCCGGATCGCCGAAGCCGGGGGAGTACACGCCGGTGACGTTCGGCAGGTGGACCGAGTCGCTGGTCCCGGCGCCGGCGGCGAAGGGGTCGGACAAGATGTGGAACACGATCGGCGTGTCCTTCACCCGCTTGACGGCCACCTGGAGCGTGGCGTCCTGCAGGGTGACGATCACCCTCACCTTCGCGTCGAGCGCGGCGTCGATGAGGTTGGGGAGGGTGGCCAGATCACCCTGGGCGCTCGAGGACTTGAACTCGTAGTCCTTGCCGGCGTCCATCCCCTCTTCCGAGAGCCCGACCTTCAACGCGTCCTCGCTCCACTCGGCGCCGATCCAGTCGGCCGCCCGGATCAGCGCGATGGTTGCGGGCGCCGGGGCTGCCGCCGCCGCCTGGGAAGTCGCTGCTGCGGCCCCCTTGTCGGCGGGCTCCTTGGCGCAGCCCGCGACGGAGGCGACGAGCGCGGCCAGAGCCATCCCGGGAACCAGGGAACGCCAACGGAACCCACGCTGCCCCATCATGCGACTGCCTCCCGATTGAATCGTGAGAAGAACTTTGACAGATCGATATTCTACATGTCCGCGGGCAATCCGCAAAGCGACATCCAGCCGGATCAGCCGCTCCGCTCATGCATCCACCGCTCCAGATCTCCCAGCACCCTCTCGCGGTCGAGATCGGCGACCAGCGCGTGGTATGCCCCCGGGTACTCGATATGCCGCTTGTCCGGGTGACCTACCCGCGCGTGGAATGCGGCGGTGCCGTCGGGCATGACCATCCGGTCGGCCCCGCCATGGAGCAGCAGCAAGGGCACGGGGAACCGATCGGCCCCGCGGCGGACGCGGGCAGCGGCGGCGAGCAGCTCAGCCGCCAACCGGGCCGACGCCCGCCGATGAAAGAGGGGGTCGGCCAGGACTGCGTCCCGGGTCTCCGGGTCGCGCGAGAGGCCGGACAGGTCCAGCCCGGTTTCGAGTGAAAATGTCGGCCACACGCGTGACAGCACCCGGCCCAGCGCCAGTAGCCACGCCGAGGTGCCTACCCGACCGAGCGGCGGCGCCGCGGCGATCACACCGCGCAGCCCTTCCGGACGCTCAAGTGCGAAATCGAGCACGAGCAGCCCGCCAAGGCTGTGACCAAGCAGGAAAAGGGGCCGGTCCGACTCCTCCGCCCGGACCAGTCGGAGGAGCTGGCCGAGATCGTCACGGTAGATGCTCCACCGACGAATGTGGCCCCGCTGTCCCGACGACCGACCGTTGCCGCGCAAGTCGAACGCGTGCACCGCCCAGCCCCGAGGCACAAGATGGTCGGCCAGGGCCGGATAGAGTCCGCTGTGGTCGCCCAGACCGTGGACGTTGACGAGGACGCCCAGCGGAGGCTCCGCGGGCCGACAGCTGCGCCGGAACAGCTCGGCGCCGTCCGCTGCCCGGAACGTCGTCTCGCGCTGGATCACGGTGGGGGCATGCCTTCGAAGGACTGGTGGCTCTCGCTTGACACCGGCGGGCACGGGTCCAAACATAGCGGGGGGTTCCCGCAGGCCGTCCTATCCGGAGATCGAGCCCATGATGCCCACACGAGACACGCGAGCCGCGCTGGCGATCGCGGCCGCGATGCTGACGATCGGTGCGGCGCCGATGCACGCGCAGTTCACCAAGCGCCTCACGCAGGCGATGCAGGACAACGCCGAGAACCGGGCCATCCAGAAGGTGGTCGACCACGAGAACAAGGCCATCGACGCCGCGCTCTCGACCAAGCTGACCTCGGCGGACAACACCGCCGGCGAGGGGCTCTTCACGAGCCTCAAGGGGGACGGGCGCGTGACGCTGGAAGGCGTCACGTTCAAAGAAGGCACCGCCGATATGGCCGATGGCTCGGCCCCCGCGCTCAAGGCGTTCGGCGCGATGCTCAAGGCCCATGGCGACGTCAAGGTCCGGATCGAAGACTACGCGGACAGCAAAGAGGTCGCCGTGGCCCGGGCGCAGGCGGTGCGCGATGCGATGGTGAAGGCGTACGGGATCGACGCGGCCCGGCTCCAGACCGAAGGCTACAAGGGGAAGACCGCGGAGCAGCGGGTGGAGCTGGTGCAGCTGTAGTCTACGGCTCGACAATGACCGGCTGGTCCTCTCGCAGCCAGCCATCCACGTTCGCGAGCACGTCGCGGAGCGAGAGCCGCACGGGGTCGCCCGGCAGCCGCTGGTCGAGCGGCCCCGTCCCGAAGCGCAGCAGGTACAGCGTCGGGCCCGCGTTCCGGGCGTGCTCGGCCACGAACCCCGCCAGGGCCGCCCGGGCATCCGCCGGTGTGGCGAAGCCCCCCCCGCCTTTGCGATGGGTCTCCAGCGCCGCTATGACCTGCCCGCGCGACATGCCCGCCGCGAAGAAGCGGCGGCGGAGCTCACGCTCGTCCTCGCGGGAGGCGGACCGCGCCAGGACGAGGTCGCAGGAGCAGGCGCCGGCGAGTAACCGAACGCCGGTCCGTGCAGCCGGGAGGAGCGAGCGGAGGATCGCCTGGTCGGTGGAGGACGCGAGATCGGCGGAGAATCCGGGCGGCAGCATGGAGCGCAGCTCGGAGAGCGTGAGCGGGCTGGCGGCGAAGAGGAGGAAGCACATGACGGCGGTGTTGACCGCCGTCAGATCGGC
>DATBQV010000165.1:0-6265 GCA_036560625.1 Gemmatimonadales bacterium | reverse complement strand
AGCGTTGGGACGCAGATTGGGCCAACGCCCACGCAGCCGCAAGCCGGTGCGAGTCGGTGGTCCGGGGCTTAAGTCGTTGATTTCGGGAGGATTGGGGCGACCCGCGCAGGTGGGGCGCAGGACCTAGGAGGAATCCTAAGTCCTGCGCGTCTGCCAGTTCCGCCACGTTCGCAAGCTGACTTGAAGATACCGCCTTGGTGCGCATGTCCAAGCAGCGGTTGAGAGGCTTCGGGGTATGGCTTTCACCGTGGCTACAGGCGGCACCGACGCAGGCTCGGAGCGTCTTCCCTACCTAGACGGCTGGCGGGGCACCGCCATCGCCGGGCTCCTGATCGGTCACTTCGTTTCGGGCTTCGGCGCCAGACCTCGGTTCGGAATGAACTTCGCCAGGGTTGCGGTCACCCACCTACGCTTTGCGCCGAGCTGGTTACTTCGCCTGTATGAAGCGGCGTGGCTCAGGGTACTTGGCGTCCTCTCCTACTCCTTGTACGTGTGGCAGCAGCCGTTCATGGTGCTGCGCGAGACGTTTCGCGGTCCGCTCTGCCTCGCGGGGGCGCTCGTGGCGGGCACGCTTTCGTTCTACCTCCTGGAGAATCCGGCGCGCCGTTGGATCAATGCTCGCTGGGTGCCTGGCCGGGCGGCTGTCCTACCGCGCCCGGCTGAGCAGCGCGCCGCCTGAGCGCAGGCCCAGCGCCCGCACCACACTCGCGTCCACCACGAGATTCCCGTCCGGCCCGGGGCGAGCCCCGAGGCCAAACCGGTCGTCGAAGCTCCAGATCGCCCACCCGATCCCCAAACGCTCCGCCGCCATTCGCACGTCCCGGATCCAGGCAGCCCGTGCCGCCGGCGGCGCGGCCCTGCTGGACGCACCGAACTCTCCCAGGAGCACCGGGACCTCGTGCTGCCGGCTCCACTCCTTCGCTTTCGCAAGGCGCCGTTCGATCGTCGCGGCGTTCCAGCCCTCCGCGCAGTAGCGGCGCATGGCGCGGGCCGCGCTCGAGTCGCGCTGCTCGACCGCGAACGCCGCGCACGGGACATTGTCGACGGGGTAGGGAACACCGCGCAGCTTCCCGGCCGGCGGTTGCGCCCAACCCTCGCCCTGGTGCGTGAACACGAACGGCTCATAGAAGTGGAACGTGTACACCACATTCCCATCCGCGACCGGCGCGAGGTGGAGCAGGCCTTCGATGCTGGACCACCCCGTGCCCGTGGCGATGAGCGTATGCGCGGGCGCTGCCGCCCGCATCGCGGCGAGCACGCGCGCCTGAAGACCCGGCCACTGACTCGCCCGCCCCTCGTAGACCGGCTCGTTGATCACCTCGAGGAAAACGCGCTCCGGATCGCGGCGGCTCAAGTGTGTGGCCAGCGCGCTCCAGAAGCGAACGAAGCCGCCAGCGTAGGCCGAGTCGGTTTCGATCTGGCGATCGGTCGAGGCGGGATGCGGATCGATGATCACGCCCAGGTCCTGCGCGAGCAGCCGGTCCAGCACCCGATCCAGCTCGGCAAGTGTGGTGGAGTCGGAGTGGCCCGGCGCCGACGGGTTGAAGATCCTGTCGAGCGGAACGACGAGTCGCACCCCGGTGAACCCGAGCCGGCGAATCAGCTCGGCGTCGGCATCGGAGAGATCGTGGCCGCGGGCCGACCGAGCGTGGTCGCCGACGACGATGGACCAGCGGGTGAGATTGGCCGCCCGCGCCAAGCGGGCCAGGCGCGCGGCGGGCACGGACGGCAGCGGCCGCGGGGCGATCACGGGACGGGCACAGGCGGTCGCCGCGAGCACCGCGACGAGGAGACTCGGCCCGCACGGTCTGCTTCCCGTCGTTCGCATACCGAATCTTGCCGGGACGGGGCGAGGCGGGCAATCCACCGGCCCCGCGAGCCCGCGCATGGGTATACTCAGGACTCCAACAGGCGAGGAATGTGATGCGGCTGCTGCGGGTCGAGCGGGGACGCGACGGAGACCAGGTTATCCTGGTGGGCCGGATCGAGCGCGACTCGCGCACGATCGAGCTGTTTTTCCGCTTTCCCGCTGAGTTGGCGGGCTCCGACCCACCCAGCGCCGATCCTTTCCTCGCTGCTCTCCTTGTGCCGGCGCTGGTGGCCGGCGAGCCCCTGACGCTCGATCCGCCGGTCTCGAGGCGCCTGCTGGGGCGCACAGCCCGGGCTCAGGATGTCCTGACCTACTGGTACCCCACTCGGCAACGGATTACGGTGGCGGCCAGCGCACGACCCTGGGCACCGGGTGAGGGAATGGCGGGCGGCCACCAGGGCGTCGGCGCCTTTTTCTCAGGCGGAGTGGACTCCTGCTACACGCTGCTCAAGAGCCGGCTGGGATTGCCTTCTCCCGCGGACCCGATCACCCACCTCATCTTCGTCAAAGGGTTTGACGCGCCCCTGTCCGAGGCCGATCGTCTGGCCGAGTCCGAACGACGGCTACGCGCCACCGCGGCACAATACGGGTGCACGCTCGTCGCGGTCGAAACCAACCTTCGGGAGGTCGTGCCGGCGCCCTGGGGCGAGATGCAGTGCGGGTCGGCTCTCGGCGCCGTGGGGCTCGCCCTCGGCGCGGGGTTCCGAACGGTGCTTATCCCCGCGTCGGACGACTACGGCGGGCTGACTCCGCACGGCACGCACCCGCTGCTCGACGAGCTGTGGTCGACGGAATCGGTCGACTTTCTCCACGACGGCTGCGAGAAGACCCGCGTGGCGAAGTTGGCGGCCTTGCTGCAGCACGCACCCGAGCTCGTGGATCGGCTGCGCATCTGCTGGGAAGCCGCACGGGGTGGGCCGGAGAACTGTGGGCGTTGCGGGAAGTGCGTGCGGACGATGACGGCGCTCCGGGCGCTCGGGCATCTGGGCAGGACCACCAGCTTTCCTGCGGAGTTGCCGCCAGACTATACGCTCAGCTTTCCCTGGGACCACCGCTCGTATCTGGGACACGCGCTCGAGCAGGCGCGGCTGACCGGCGACCCGGAGCTGGTTCGTGGGCTCGCGCGCTATGCCCGGGCTCTCGACCGACGGGAGGGCCTTCGCCGCACGCTGCGGGCGATCCCGGTCACGGCAGCGGCGCTCGATGCGCGGGCGGCGCTAGTTCGGCGCCTGCGCCGGCAGTAGCCCGAGGGTTCAGTCCCGGTTGCCCATCCGGTCCACCACCCGCCACACCGCCACCCCAACCACCGCCGCAGTCACCCCGAGACCGAGCAGCACACCCGCGCCGGGATCACCCCGCACGAGGCCCCGAATGCCGAGGCCGGCATACGCGAGCCCGAGGGCCGCGAGCCCGAGGCTGAGTCCGAGAAACACCGGCTTGAGGCCGTGCATAGCAAGGGTGGAAACGGCCCAAAGATACTCGACGGCGGCCCTGTTGCACGGCTCCTCCCCCCGCCATATTCCCGCGCACCGCGACCCAATCTCGAGCCCCGACCTCCCAAGCGCTCCATGCGATTTCCACTTGCTCTGACCGTGGCCGCCGCCGCTGCGGTGACCGTGGCTCCCGCCCGCGCACAGGAGCCCATCGCCATCCGTGCCGGCCGCCTCATTGACGTCGAGCGGGGCCAGGTGCTCCGCGACCAACTGGTGCTGATTCGGGGTGCGAAGATCGAGTCGGTGCAACCCTGGTCGGCGAAGCCGCCGGCGGGCGCCCGAGTCATCGACCTGTCTCGCGCGACCGTTGCGCCGGGACTCATCGATTGCCACACGCATCTGGTGGACGACATCCAGTCCGCCGACGTGCTGGCGCCGCTCAAGCGGAGCGCGGCGCAGCAGGTGATGGTCGGCGTGCGCCAGGCGCGGGCCACGCTGCTCGCGGGATTTACCACCGTCCGCGACGTCGGGACCTACCGCGCGTTTGCCGATGTTGCATTGCGTGATGCCATCAACGATGGCACGGTGATCGGACCCCGGATGGCCGTCGCGGGGGCCTACATCACCGTGGCGACCGGCGGGGGCGAGGTGGCGGGCATGGCGCCCGACGTCACGCTGCCGCCCGACTTCCGGGTCGGGGTCGCGAATTCGGCGGACGAGGTGCGCGAGAAGGTCCGGGTCCTCGTCCACGGCGGGGCGGACCTCATCAAGGTGATCGCGACGGGCGCCGTCCTCACCAGCGGCACCAAGCCCGGAGCACCCGAGTTCACCGAGGAAGAGCTGCGAGCCGCCGTGGATGAGGCCGCCAAGTACGGTCTCTTCGTGGCCGCGCACGCGCACGGAGCGGAGGGGATCAAGCTCGCCGTGCGGGCGGGCGTGCGGTCCATCGAGCACGGATCCCTCATCGACGACGAGGGCATCCGGCTCATGGCGGCGAAGGGCACTTACCTGGTCGCGGATATCTACAACGGCGACTACATCGCCACCGTCGGCAAGCAGCAAGGCTGGCCGGAGGAGATCCTCCGGAAGAACGACGAGACGACCGACGCGCAGCGGCAGGGCTTCCGGAAAGCGGTGGCGGCCGGCGTCAAGATCGCGTTCGGCACCGACGCCGGCGTCTTCCCCCACGGACTGAACGCGCGCCAGCTGCCCTACATGGTGAAGTACGGCATGTCACCGATGCAGGCCGTACAATCGGCGACGATCGTGGCCGCGCGGCTCATCGGCTGGGAGGACCGCCTCGGCTCAGTCGCGCCGGGCAAGTACGCCGACCTGGTCGCGATCGAGGGCGACGCCATGGTCAACCTGGAGAGCTTCGCGAACGTCGCGTTCGTCATGAAGGATGGCGTCGTGTACAAGGACGGCAGCCAGCCGGTGGGTCGGGCGGTCCCGCGGTGAGGGCGGCTGCGCTCCAGCTCGCCGCCGCCGTGGCGCTCTCCGCCGCGGCCGCGCAGGCCCCGTCCCGCCGGCCGTTCTCTGTCGACGACGTTGCACGCATTCGTTGGGTCTCCGATCCCCAGATCTCGCCGGACGGCGCGTGGGTCAGCTATACCGTGACCACCACGGACGTCGGACGCGACCGTCATCAGAGCAATCTCTGGATGACCAGCTGGGACGGCACCCGCACCGTGCAGCTCACGTCCTCTCCCGAGTCGGAACACGTCGCGCGGTGGAGTCCCGACGGGCGGTGGCTGGCGTTTCTCTCCCCTCGCGGAGATCTGCACGAGGTCGATCAGCTGTGGCTGCTCGATCGGTTGGGCGGCGAAGCGGCGAGGGTCACCGGCTACCCGGGTGGTGTGATCGACTACGACTGGGCCCCGGACAGCCGGCGGCTCGCGTTGATCGTGCGCGATCCCCCGGTGGAAGCGGCCGACAGTGACGGCGCCAGCCGCCCACGACCGATCGTCATCGACCGGTTCAAGTTCAAGGAGGACGAGCGCGGGTACCTCGAGCACCAGCGCGATCATCTCTACCTGTTCGATCTCGCGACTCGCCGCGGCGTGCTCCTCATCCCGGGCGACTTCGACGAGGCCATGCCGTCCTGGTCGCCCGACGGCGAGACCATCGCCTTCACGAGCAAGCGCGGCTCCGATCCGGATCGGGGCAACAACTGGGACATCTTCGCGATCGCGGCCGCGCCCGGGGCCGTCCTCCAGCAGCTCACGACGTTCGAGGGCTCCGACGGCGATCCGTACTACGGCGGCCGGCCCGCCTGGAGTCCCGACGGCAAGTGGATCGCGTACCTCCGGGGCGGGGCGCCCAAGCTGATTGAGTATGCTGTCGAGCGGCTCGCCGTCGTGTCGGCCACGGGGGGCGCCGAGCGCGTCGTCTCCCCTGACCTCGACCGCTGGGTCAGCGAGCCGAGGTGGAGCGAGGACGGCAAGAGCATCCTCTTCCTCCTCGAGGACGACCGGAACTACCATCTCGCACGCGTGCCCGCCGACGGCGGCCCGGTGGAGCGGATCGTGTCCGGGTCGCGCGTCGTGACCGCGCTCGCCGTGGGTCCCGGCGGCCGAATGGCGGTGCTATCCAGCACGCCGGATGCTCCGCCGGAGGTCTTCGCGGTGGAAGATGGGGGAATCCTCAGGGCGCTGTCGCATCAGAACGACGAGTGGCTGAGCGGTGTGTTGCTGAGCCACGTCGAGGAAATCTCGTTCAAGAGCCGGGACGGGACGCCGATCAACGGACTGCTCGCGAAGCCCCCCGGCTGGATGCCGGGGCGGCCGTATCCGGCGGTCCTCTGGCTTCACGGCGGCCCGGTCGAGCAGTTCCAGAACGGCTTTGAATCTTGGTACCAGATCCCTATGCAGTGGCTTGCAAGCCGAGGGTATGTCGTCATCGCCCCGAATCCCCGGGGCAGCTCCGGGCGGGGGGAGAAGTTCGCTTCGGCGATATATGCGGA
>DATBQV010000164.1:0-11627 GCA_036560625.1 Gemmatimonadales bacterium | reverse complement strand
GGGCCGAGCCGGGAAGTACACCTTCTCGGGGTGGGTCAACTCGATCACCCGCCGGCCGGCGCGGATGCTCACGGTCATCTCAGCGCTCATGCATGCAGGCGGTTCGGGGCCGGCGCTGGTGTGGCCTTTCGCATGGCTGTGCGCGACAGGTCGTCGCAGATGTGGCTCAGCGGGCGCCTCGGTCGATGCTCTATGTCTCTGTGCTGCTTCGAGATACGGGAGAAGCTGCCGGTGTGACCAAGGCGGCATGACGGTTGCCACCCCGTCAGCGACACCTTCGCCGGACGACGACCCATGCAGGAACAGCTCGTGATTCGCCGAGCAGACGATCCTACCGCCCCGCTCGCTCGCGCCGCCGACTTGTCACGCGCCACCGAGCGTGCCGCCGAAGAGGCGATCAGGGAAGCCGGCGTGATCCTCGAGATCTTCGAGCCCCAAACCGGTCGGGTCTGCCTCCGGGTCCGGGCCGAGCCGGGCGGCCGGCGGGTGCTGGTGCAGCGCACGCCGCCTGCTTCCGGCGATGCGTGGCCCGATCCGCCCGTGTGGCTTCCACTCAGCGCCTGAGTCGCGGCACTCAGGCGCTCCAGATCAACGCCACACCCCCTCCAGATTTCATCGCTTCGCCGACCCTGCATTCCACCCTCCTCCACCAGATCCTGCCGCCCGGCAACGTATGTTGCAACAGGTTGACGAGGAATGACCGGGATCACAGGAGGACCGATGCCACCGACCCCAGCGCCCCTGCGAGCGCACGTTCTGGAGCTGCTCCACGGCGGCCATGCTCACCTCACCTTCGATGACGCCGTGCGCGAGCTGCCACCCGACCTCAGGGGGAAGGCACCGCGTGGGTCGCCGTATACAGCGTGGCAGCTCGTCGAGCACATGCGCATCGCGCAGGACGACATCCTGCGGTTCAGTCGCAATCACGACGGATCCTACGAGGCGCTGGAGTGGCCGGACGCGTACTGGCCAAAGGCCAAGCGGCCACGCGATGACGCGGAGTGGGAGGCCTCGCTCGCGGCGTTTCGGGCCGACCAGAAAGCGATGGAGGCGCTGGTGTCCGACCCGGCGCAGGACCTTCTCGCGCCGTTTCCCTGGGGCGACGGTCAGACGCTGCTGCGAGAAGCAATGCTCGTCGCCGACCACACGGCCTATCACGTCGGCCAGATGGTGCTCCTGCGGCGGATTCTCGGTGCGTGGCGAGCGTGATCGCCCGGCTGCGCGCGAGGGCCGTCAGCGGGTCCAGCGCTCTCCTGCGCCGCGCGCCTGCCCTTGCTGCAGCGCCAGCGCCGCCGCCGCGACATCCTGCACGCCGAGGCCGGTGAGATCGCACACGATGCGCTCGTCGGCTGAGGCGCGACCCGGGGCCAGTCCACCGGTAATGCGGCCCAGCTCCGTCACCTGCGATTCCCCGATCACACCTGCGTCCAGCGCGTGGTGGATCTCGCCGATCCGCCGGCATTGCGCCAGGCTGTCCACGACGATGCGGTCGGCCGTCGCCAGAACGTCGACGTCCAGCTCCTGCTTGTCGGCGCCGTCCGACCCGACCGCAACGACCAACGCTCCCGGTCCGATCCAGTCCGCGCGCACGAGCGGTGCGCGACTCGCGGTCGCCGTGTAGATCACGTCCGCCCCGGTGACCGCGGCCTCCGGCGTGTCGGCCACGACCGCCCGGACCCGCGGAGGCAGCCCGCCCGCGAGATCCCGGATCACCGCCTCCGCCGCATCCCGCCGGCGTCCCCAGACCCGCAGCGTCTCGAACGATCGCACCTCGGCCAGCATTCGAACCTGGAGCCGCGCCTGCGCCCCGGTTCCGATCACCGCGACGACCCGGGGCTCCGCACGCGCGAGGTGCCGCGCGGCCACCGCGCCCGCAGCGGCAGTCCGGAGATCGGTGAGGTAGCCGTTGTCGAGCAGGACCGCGCCCGGGGCGCCGGTCGCCGCGTCGAAGACGAGCACCCTCCCGTCGTTGGCGGGCATGCCGAGCGCGGGATTGCCGGGAAACCCCGACGCGATTTTGACGGCCCAGTAGCTGCCGCCGTGCAGGTAGCCGGCCTTGACGTGGACCTCGCCGCGCGCTTCCGGGACGTCCAGATGAATCACGTCCGGCAGCTCGGCCCGTCCGGTGGCGTAGCTGGTGAAGGCACGCTCGATCACACCGATCAACGCCGCGGGATCGATGAGCGAGCGGATCTCGGCTTCACGCAGCACCAGGATCGGTCTCGACATGCGCCAATCATACCGCGACCGGTTTCCGCCGCCACCCTTTACACCCTCGCCCGCGCGCGGTATGTGTTGGCCACCCGCGCCCCTTTTCGAGGCCGCTATGCGCATCGATCGCTTCCAGATGGAACGGACCCAGTGTCTGTACGAAAACGAGGTCGAGTACAACCTCTCGGAGAGCGGGGTACAGCCGCTCACGCCGCGCGAGCTGCTCGACGGCCCGGAGCTGGACTCCGGGGGCTTTCTCGACCTGGCGCTCAAGTATCCCGAATCGAACGGTTCTGAGCAGCTGCGCGAGCGGATCGCCCTGTTCTACCCCGGCGCGAAGCCCGACAACGTGCTTGTGACCAACGGCGGGTCGGAAGCGAACTACACCACCCTGTGGGGGCTGCTCGACAACGGGGGACGGGCGGCGGTGATGATCCCGAATTATCTGCAGGCATGGGGGCTCGCGCGGGCCTACGCGCAGCGCGCGGATGGGTATCGCTTGGTGGAGCGCCACGAAGGCGGGAGCCGGCGCTGGGCGCTCGACGCCGAAAGTCTGAACGCCGTGGTGGGCCGTCGCACGCGGGTCATCGTCGTGACCAATCCGAACAACCCGACCGGCAGCGTGCTCACCGAGGCGGAGATGGAGACGATCATTACGGCCGCGCGTCGGGTGGGCGCCTGGATCGTGTCGGACGAGGTCTATCGCGGCGCGGAGGCCACGAGCAACGTGACGTCACCGACCTTCTGGGGCCGCTACGGCAAGGTGATCGTGACGGCCGGCCTGTCGAAGGCGTTCGGCATGCCCGGGCTGCGAAGCGGCTGGATCGTCGGACCGGCGCCGAAGATCCGGGAGCTATGGTCCTATCAGGACTACACCACGCTGACGCCGACCATGCTATCCGACCGGCTGGCCCGACTCGCGATGGAACCCGACCGCCGCGAGCGGATTCTCGCCCGCACCCGCGCGATCATTCGGCGCAACCTGCCGCAAGTCGAGGCATGGATCCGCGGGCACGGCGATCTGTTCGAGTACATCCCGCCGCTCGCCGGGGCGATCGCGCTGGTCCGCTACCGGCTGCCGATCGGATCGGTGGCGTTGTTCGATCGGCTCAGGCGAGAGAAGTCCGTCCTCATCACCCCCGGCGCGCACTTCGGAATCGGCAAGTACATCCGGATCGGGTACGGATACGACGTCAGCCGCACGCTCGCGGGCCTCGCACGGGTGGACGAGCTGCTTGCCGAGCTGGCGCCGGGAGCAAGGCGGCGGAAGCGGACAGCCACGGCCGCGTGACCGCCACGCTGACGTTCTCCCCGGCCGACGCCGCCCGCGAGGTGGCGCTCGCGGAGCCCCGCATCCGCCGCTACATCCGGGAGACGCCGCTCGAGCCCGCGCCGCTGCTGAGCCGGGAGACCGGTGCGGACGTCCATCTCAAGCTGGAGTGCGTGCAGGTCACGGGCTCGTTCAAGGCCCGGGGGGCGTTCAGCAAGCTGCTCTCGTTGGACGAGGCGGAGCGGGCGCGGGGGATCGTCGCCGCGTCCACCGGTAACCACGGCCTCGCCACCGCCCACGCGCTCACGTTGCTCGGCATAGCGGGCGAGATCTTTCTTCCCAGCAGCGTTTCGCCGGCCAAGCTCGAGGGACTCAAGGCGCGCGGCGCCCGCGTCCGGCTGGTAGACGACGACCCGGGCGTCGTAGAGACGGTGGCCCGGCGGGACGCCGAGCGCACCGGGCGGGTGTACGTCTCCCCGTACAACGACGCGCAGGTGATCGGCGGCCAGGGAACCGTGGCGGTCGAGCTGCTGCGCCAGCTGGACGGCCTGGACGTGGTCCTCGTCCCCGTGGGCGGCGGCGGCCTGATTGGCGGGATCGCGGCGCACCTGAAGGCGCGGGCGCCGAAGGTCCACGTGGTCGGCTGCCAACCGGCCGCCTGCCGGATCATGGTCGACAGCGTGACGGCGGGCCGAATCGTCGAGATGGCGAGCGCGCCGTCGCTGTCCGACGCGACGGTCGGGCTGGTCGAGGCGGGAGCGATCACCTTGCCGGTTTGCGCTGCCTGCGTGGACGAGTGGGTGGTGCTGGACGAGCCCGCGATTCGCGCCGCGCTGCGGTTGGTGCTCGAGCGTGAATCCCTGCTCATCGAGGGTGCCGCGGCGCTGCCGGTGGCGGCCCTCCTGGCCGCGGGACGTCGCTGGCAGGGAGCGCGGGTGGCGCTGGTGCTGAGCGGCTCGCACATCGCGCTTCCGGCGCTGGCGAGCGTGCTGCGGGACGGCTGAGCGGTCAGACCTCCAGTCGATCGCCGGGGCGCGCCACCAGCTCGTAGAGCACCGGCATCAGGAACACGCTGATGAGGAGCCGCGAGAACATGCCGCCCACGATGACCATCGCGAAGGGCCGCTGCGAGTCGGAGCCGACGCCGGTGGAGAACGCGGCGGGCAGCAGACCGAGCGCCGCGACGAGCGCGGTCATCATGATGGGCCGGAGCCGCAAGAGCGCTGCTTCCCGGGTGGCCTGCTTCAAGTCCGCCCCGTCTCGCCGCAATTCGTTGACGTAGGAGATGTAGACCACCGCCGTCTGTACCGACACGCCGAAGAGTGCCAGAAACCCGATACCGGACGACACGGAGAAGGGCGTCCCCGTCAGCGCCAGGGCAAGGATCCCCCCCACGGGAGCCGACAGCAGCACGCCGACCACGGTGATGATGGGGAACTTGAAGTTGCTGTAGAGCGCGAACAGAATGAGAAAGATGAGAAAGAGCGTGAGCGGCAGCACGACCTGGAGCTGCTTCCGCGACGCGGTGTACTCCCGGTATTCCCCGCCCCACGCAACGCGATACCCCGACGGCAACGAGATCTTCGCCGACACCTGGCGGCGCGCGTCCTCGACCGCACCCGCCAGGTCTCGACCCTCCACCGAGTATTGGATCCCGATGAAGCGCGAGCTGTTCTCGCGGTAGATGAACGATGCCCCGCTCGCGACCTGGATGTCGGCCAGCTCGCCGAGAGGGACCTGCTGCCCCGCCGGCGTCGGCACCAGAATGCTCCGGATCGCCTCGGGCGACTCGCGGAACCGCGGCTCCAGCCGGACCACCAGATCGAACAGGCGCTCGCCCTGCACCACCCGGGTCGCGGCGGCGCCGCCGACGGCGGCCTCGATCAGGTGGTTCACGTCGTCCACGTTGACCCCGTAGCGCGCGATCTTCGCCCGGTCGATGGCCACGGTCAGGCTCGGCTGGCCCAGCTCCTGGACCAGGGTCACGTGACTGATGCCGCGGACGTCCTCGAGGACGTGCTTGATCTCCTTCCCCTTCTTCTCCAGCGTCTCGAGGTCGGAGCCGAAGACCTTCACGTCGAGCGCGCTCTTGAGGCCGGTCTCCGCTTCATCCACCGCGTCTTCGGCCGGCTGGGTGAAGTTGAAGATGATGCCGGGGAACGCCTCCAGCCGCGCGTCGATGGCGTCGATGAGATCCTGCTTCCGGTGGAACTGGCCGCGCCACTCCCCGTACGGCTTGAGCCCGACGTAGAACTCGGCGTTGAAGAAGCCGGTCGGGTCGGTGCCGTCGTCGTCACGCCCATGCTCGTCGGCGACGATCGTGACTTCGGGGAACGACCGGAGCACGGTGCGAATCTGGGGCACCAGCTTGGCCGACTCGTCGAACGAGATGGTGTAGGGCATGGTGGCGCGCACCCAGATCGCGCCCTCGTCCAGGTGCGGCATGAACTCCGCGCCCACCCGCGTGCCCACGAGCAGCGAGAGCACGAACGCCGCGGTCGAAGCACCGACGGTCGTGCGCGGATGCGCGAGACACCAATCGAGCCCTCGGCGATACGCCTCGCGTGCGGCCTCGAAGATCGGGTTGCGGCGCTCCCGCACACCGCGGCGCAGGATCCACGCGCACAACACCGGCACCAGGGCGAGCGTGAGCAGCAGCGATCCCGCCAGGGCGAAGATCATGGTGTCCGCCATCGGCGAGAACAGCTTGCCGGACGGCCCGGAGAGCACGTAGATCGGCAGGAATCCGGCGACGATCACCGCCACAGCATAGAAGATCGGGCGGTCCACCTCGGCCGCCGCGGCCGCGATGACGTCGGCGACGTTGTACGACGTCCCGTTTCGGAGCGCCAACTGACGGTGGATGTTCTCCACCATCACCACGGCGCCGTCCACCAGAATGCCGAAGTCGATCGCCCCGATGGAGAGGAGGTTCGCCGGAATCCCCTTCAGGTCGAGGCAGATGAACGCGAAGAGCAACGACAGCGGGATCGTAGCCGCCACGATCAATCCGGAGCGGACGTCGTAGAGGAAGAAGATGAGCACCACGACCACGAGCACGATGCCTCGAAGGAGGTTGTCCTCGACGGTCCGGGTGGTGAGCTCGACCAGCTCGCTCCGGTCGTAGAACGGCCGGATCTTCACGTCCTTCGACAGAATGCTGTCGTTCAGCTCCCGCGTCTTCGCTTCGACGCCCTGCAACACGGTCTGCGCCTGGTAACCCTTGCGAAGCAGGATGACGCCCTCGACGGCGTCGTTCCGGTCGCCGAACCCGAACTGACCGAGGCGCGGGGCGTGCCCGATCACGACTCGGCCGACGTCCTTCACCAGCACCGGCGTCCCGCCCTTGTTGGTGAGCACGATGTTGCCGATGTCCTCGGTCGTCGCGATCCGCCCCAGCCCGCGCACGTAGTAGAACTGGCCGCCTTCCGAGTAGAACCCGCCCCCCGCGTTGCCGTTGTTGGCGGCGAGCGCCGTCGCCACGTCGGCGACGGCAAGGCCGGCCCCGGCGAGCCGAGTCGGGTCGAGGAGCACCTGGTACTGCATCGTCTCCCCACCCAGCCGCGCCACGTCAGCCACGCCGGGCACGGCCTGGTACTGCCGGGCGATGACCCAGTCGTTGATGATCTTGAGGTCCATGGCGCTCCGCTCCGGGCTCTCGACCACGTAGCGGTAGACCAGACCGGACGGGGAGAACAGCGGCGAGATGGACGGACTCACGCCGTCCGGCAATGTGGCGTCGGGAAGCCGCTCGAACGCCTGCTGGCGGGCGAAGTAGTTGTCGGTGCCGTCCTCGAACGTCATCCGGACGTCGGACAACCCGTAAAGCGAGATCGAGCGGATGAAGCGAAGCTGCGGCAGCCCGTTCATCTCGACCTCGAGCGGCACGGTAATGAGCCGCTCCACCTCTTCGGCCGCGTGCCCGGGCCACTGGGTGCTGATCTCGACCATCGGCGGCGAGAGATCGGGGTACGCATCCACCGGGAGGCGGGAGAACGACCACACGCCGATCCCGGCGATCAGCGCGGTGAGCAGTCCGACGAGGAACCGCTGCCGGAGCGAGGCGGCGACGAGACGGTGGATCGCCGAGGCGGCCGCCGTCGGCCCCGCAGGGGAAGACGCCGGCTCGCTCACTGGTTCTCCGCGAACTGAAGGAAGAGGCCGCCCTGGACGATGAGCGTGTCACCGGGCGCAAGGCCGCCGGTGACCTCGAGGCTCGGCCCGACATGCCCACCCAGCTGCACCGGTTTCCGGACGAACCCGCTGGACGACGTCACGAACACAAACGGGAGATTCTGCGCATCCCGGAGCACGGCCGACGCCGGCACGACGAGGCCGGTCCGCGGCCGTGCCGCCTGGATGGCGACGCGGACGAACATGTCGCGCTTGAGGGTCTCGCCCGGGTTGGCCGTAAGCACCCGGACATCGGTGGCGCGGGTGTCGGGATTCACCAGCGCCCCGACGTAGGTGACGCGCCCCCGGTACACCCGCGCGGTATCGTCGGTGAGGCGCACCTCGGCCGAATCGCCGACGGCGACGTCGGGCAGCTCCGCCTCGAAGACGTGCGCCATCACCCAGACGCTCGACAGGCCCGCGATCGTGAAGCACGGCGTCGTGCCCGCCTGGAGCAGCTGACCAGGAGTCACCAACTTCTCGACGACCGTTCCTGCGATCGGCGCGCGGACCACCCCCTGCGGCCCGGCGGCCGCGGGCCGATGCTGCTTGATGGCGTCGATGCCGGCCGAGTCCACGCCGAGCGCGCGCAGCTGCTCCAGCGCCGCCTCACGATCGGCGGCCGCCGTGGCGGCATCCGTCTCCGCCTGCTCCATCTCCCGACGGGCCAGCGCGTCGTTCTTGAACAGCTGCACATCGAGATCAGCGATGCGCTGGAGGTTCGCCGCGGTCGCCTCGGCCTTCCGGTAGGTCGCGACGTCGAGCGCGTAGTCAGGCGAGGAAACAAGCGCCAGCGCCTGCCCCGGTGTCACCCGGGCGCCCGGCTCGACCAGGACTCGCGTGACGGGACCGGAGATGGCCGAGATCACCTGGGTGCTGATGTCGCCGTTGAAGGCGACGGTGCCGGTGACCTCCGTCGTCGGCCGGAACGTGCTGGGCGCGACCGGCGCCAGCTCGAGCCTTGCCCGTTGTGCCGGTGTCAACGTGCCCGGCGGGGCATCGCCCTGCTCGGGGTGACCTCGGCCCCCGGCGCTGCAGCCGACGACCGCAGTGACGGCGGCGAGCAACGCGGCGCGTGCCCACGTGCTAGCGATCATGCGTTTCTCCAGGGGAAGCAGTATCGAGCGACGCGCCGATCGCGCGTTCCAGATCCGCCCGCGCGTCGTTGGCGGCGCCGAGCGCGTCGGCGTACTGGCTCTCGGCATCGAGCAGGGTGCGGCGGGCATCCAGGACGTCCAGTGCGGACGATCCGCCCAGGCCGTAACTCACCCGGGCGACTTCATAGGCGTGGCGGGCCTCCGGCAGCAGCTGGTCGCGGAGATATTGCGCCTGCAGCAGCGCAGAGGCCGCCGTGGCGTAGGAGACACGGACGTCCTGGTCCACCTGCGCCGAGAGGTTCGTGTAGGCCGCCTCCAGCTCGCGCTCGTGGTGGCGCGACTCGGCGACCTCGCCGCGCTGGTGGTTCCAGAAGAAGAGCGGTACCGAAAACCCGATGCTGCCGCTGTAGGAGTTCGGCGTGTCAGGGAAAATGTTCTTCGAGAGACCGAGCGACAGGTCCGGCATCCAGTATTGCGAGGCCAGCGTGCTTGCGGCCCGCGCGCCGGCCTGCTGGCTCCGAAGTCCCGCCAGCTCCGGCCGCAACCGCGGCGCCGCGGCGAGCAGTGAGTCGAGCGGCGGAATCTCGAGGGGCACGTCCAGGGAATCGGCGGCCGCGACTCCGGCGCCGAGCGGCCGGCCCAGGAGCCGGTTCAGGCCGGCCCGGGCGTTGGAGATGTCTCGCTGGTTCGCGATCAACGCGTTCCCCGCCGCCGCGAGATCCACCTTGGCCTTCAGCACGTCGAGCTTGGCCGCCGTTCCTCCCTCGAAGCGCGCTTCCGTTTTCTGGAGGAAATCCGTCGCGAGGCGCCGGCTCTCCGTGAGATCCGCGCCGTGCAGGAGCGCAACGAGGAGGGCGTCGTACGCCTGGACCGTCTGGGACGCCGTCTGCTGCCGGAGCTGCACGTAGGCGAACTGGGCGGCCTTGAAGTCGGCTCCGCTCACGGCGCCCTGGAGATGGAACTTTTGCGGGAAGGGCACGGTGATGCCGACGCCCAGCACGGTCCCCGCGCTCGACGCCGGCCCAGCAATCGTGGTGGCCGCCGAAACCGAGGGATCCGGGAAGGCGCTCGCCTCGACGACCCTCGCGCGCGCCTGCTCGACCTGCTCGCGGGCCACCGCGAGCGACGGGTTCCTGGCCAGCGCGGTATCCACCGCCGCGCGGCGCGATAGCGCGAGCGTATCCGCCCGCCCTTGCGCAACCGCGCTCGGGGCGGCGGCGATGAACGCCGCGGACACACCAGCGAGGCTCACGGGGAGCACCCGCCATCGAATTCTCAACGCGACCTCCCGGATGATCGGCCCCTCCCCGGCCGCCTCAAGGCGGGTCGGGAACGGTCGGACGTCCAAGCCCATTCAGCCAAGCCGGAGCTTAGGCGTCGAGGGCGGGAGGTGCTCTGGGCTGGGGGAGGGGGTGCCGGCCTAGGCCGGGGAGACCGGGAGGCGGCGGGAGAAAACCGTCAAGCACGAGGACTGCCGTCGGCCGGTCCAGGACGCCGATCGGCGAAGGCAGGCGGGGGGCCGGTGCGGTGATGCCGAGGATGCAGCGATCTGCGTGACCGCAGGAGGTTCCGGCGGGCTCGAAGTGGGGCTGGGTGATACCACGATCGGCCCCGGGCCGGTGATAGGCCAAGGCGTCAGCGCCCGGGAGACCGAGGGTCCCGGTGACGAAGACAAGGGCTAGAACAACAGCAGCTGCGCGGCGGGGCATGAGCCCAAGCATAGCAAGAAGGATACCCCGGCCGCCCAAAAAGCCAACGGCGGCCGGCTCGCCCGAGAGCGAACCGGCCGCCGGATCCCTGCGTGCGGCCAGACCGGAGGCTTCCGGATTACTGACCGAGCTTCACGACGTTCTGGGCCGCCGGACCCTTGGCGCCCTGCACCACGTCGAACTCCACGCGCTCGCCCTCGGCGAGGCTCTTGAAGCCCTGGGCCTGAATCGCGGAATGGTGGACGAAGCAGTCCTTCTGACCGTCCTCGGGCGTGATGAAGCCGAAGCCCTTGGCGTCGTTGAACCACTTGACCGTGCCGGTAGTACGCATTGTCCTGCTCCTTGCAAGTGTGGTAATCGGAGTCCGGACATGCGCCGTACCGACCGACTACGCTATGCGTGATTCGATCCCTCACGCCGGGCCTGGCGCCGCGGCGCGCGAACGCGCCTAGGAAACGGCAGCCAGAAATCAAAAAGGGGCCGGCACCAACGCCAGCCCCTTCTCATAACGTCGGATGTCGAAGCGCAGCTGCGCCTCGAAGCACGGGCGACAAGATAGCCAGCCGACCCCCGGTGGGCAAGGGTGTCGCCCTACCTCCCCGGCCACCCCGGGGGTATCCTACTGAGCCGGATGTGGATAACCACCCCTCGAACCAGCGGCTCCCCGTGACCGACCTCCGTGCGCGACTCCAGGACGGCCTGGCTGGCCTGTATACGCTCGAACGCGAGCTGGGGCGCGGCGGCATGGCCACCGTGTTCCTGGCGCACGACCTCAAGCACGACCGGCCCGTCGCTCTCAAGGTGCTGCACCCCGAGCTCTCCGCCACGCTGGGGCCCGAGCGGTTCCAACGGGAGATCCGCCTCGCCGCGCGACTCCAGCATCCCCACATCCTCACCGTGCTCGACTCGGGCGAAGCCGCCGGCCAGCTCTGGTTTACGAGGCCCTACGTGGAGGGCGAGTCACTGCGCGACCGCCTGCGGCGCGAGCGCCAGCTCCCGCTCGAGGACGCGCTGCGGATCGCGGTCGAGGCGGCTCGGGCGCTCGACTACGCCCACACGCACGGGGTGGTCCACCGCGACATCAAGCCGGAGAACATCCTCCTCACCCGCGACGGCAGCACGCTCGTGGCCGACTTCGGCATCGCGCGGGCGCTGGGTGGAGCTGAC